>JAHECY010000033.1 GCA_024641505.1 Gammaproteobacteria bacterium | reverse complement strand
AACATGTGCAAACACCCACTGACCTTTTGTCTCGAAAATATGTCGCATATATGCAGAATTAACTGCTTGCTGTAATTGTGATTCTGAGAAATTGGGATCGCGCATATTTTATTGGCTAACAGTTAAATATCCGGAAAAGTAATTCCCGAAAATAATAGTTCCACAATCGTACTATCGGCACCCACAGCAAACCCCGCTAAACCCGGTTTCCTGGATCGTCAGCAATAACAAATTACGGAACAGCAATTTACAAACAATACGGAGCGGTATCTGATGGCGCAGGCCGTTGGCGTCCTTTGCGCGCATTCTGCCAAGATAATTGCGACCTAATGAGGGCATGTCACCGGCTAAGCCATGTCCAATGTGAGCCTTTTGTTAATGATAGAAGAATCTGGAGCAAAGGCAACTACTTTAAGGAATTATTACGGTACATCACTATGATGTTGCTGGGGCAGGCGCGGGCATCCGCAGTCAGTCACATGCTTGGATTACGTTTATATTTCAAATGACTGCCGCATCCCTGGCGACAATCGGTTGCCCCAAAGCGAGGTGCAATAATGTCCCCCGGTGTGTTTCGATTCAAGGCGCATTCTGCTTGCGTCGATTTTCGGGTGTTAATGATTTGCGCCTGGGGCACGGCCAGTAGATGGTCAATGTGCCAGCGCAATGGTTTATTCTTTTTCAGGTGGCGCTCAATGCGGGCGTCGATGTTGCGTTTGGCGCTGCCGGTATAGGTGTAATGGCCGGCGGGGAAGGTGAATCGGCCGAGTTTACCGATTTGCAGAGTGCATGTTCTTTGTAGCAAAAAAAAGATTTGGTAGCTGATTAGCGGCTTGGGCTCAGTCATTGGCTTCGAATAGAGTAATGATATTACCGTCGGGGTCCTGCATACGAATCTGCCGGCCGTAAAATTCCGCTTGTACCTGTCCGTCGTCGAGAAATTTCACGCCTTTGGTTTTGAGTGATGCCACGGTTTTTTCCAACCGGTAGGTGTAGAGGCTGAGCATGGGATTGGCGCCGTTGCCAAAGGGCGCGACCGTGCGCAGGGCGATGCGGGTGCCGCCGACGTCGAATTCGGCAAAGCCGGATTTGCTGTTCTTATAGGCCAGCTTGAGGCCCAGGATGTCCTGGTACCACGTGCTCGCCTGGTCAAGGTCGCTGACGCTGAGCATGATATTGGCGACGCCGCGGATCATGGTGGTTGCTTTCTCCGATTGCTGGCTTGTGCGGTGGTGCAGAGTATTCTAGCATGTTAGTGGGCGATTGCATGCCCGACACCATCAGGAGGCACAATGTATAAAGGCGGGTGTTTGTGTGGCGCGGTGCGGTTCGAGGTTACAGGGCCGATCAACGATATCGTGTTTTGTCATTGTACTGAATGCCGCAGGGTGCAGGGCAGTGCGTTTGCCACCAACGGCTGGGTGGCGGCGAATCACTTTAAAATTACCTCAGGCAAGGAATTGTTGGCGACTTACGCGCATATTCCCAGCAAGACCAAGCATTTCTGCAAGTTGTGCGCTTCGCCCATCATGAGCATCAATGAACCCAATACCGATCAAATACGCGTGCGTCTGGGAACGTTCGATGGCGAAGTGGAGGAGCGGCCGAAGTGTCATATATTTACCGCATTTAAAGCTAACTGGTATCAGATCAATGATGATTTGCCGCAGTATAAGGCGTGGCCGGAGTGAATCTGGGTTGCGGGAAACGATAAAGGACGGTGCGTAATACGCACCCTACGGCCGGTGATGCAGGGATGGAGTAGGGTGCGTATACGGTTTGATGTGATTTAGGGCAGGTTATAAACTTTCAGGTCTTCAGCCGCCACGGTCTTGCCCTTGAAACCTTTGGCCTTGACGGTGGCTTTAATCTTGTCGAGATGAGGCTGGGTAATGGGTGTAATGTGGGACAGCAGCAGGGTTTTGACCGCCGCTTCGCTGGCCACTTCACCCATGCGTGATGGCGTGGTGTGCAGGGCAAAAAACACCTTGTCCGCCGGATTCTTTTCCACGTTAGGTACGTCATCCATGATGGCGGTGTCGTAGATCAGCAGGTCGGTACCCTTGCTGATTTTGCTCATGTTGCCGGTCTTAGAGTTGGTGTCGCCGGAAAATACCAGACTGGCGCCGCCATATTCGATGCGATAGGCCAGGGAGGGTACCGGGCCGTGCACCACACCGATAGCTTTGATCACCAGGCCGTCTTTGTCATATACCGTGGCCACGTCTTTGGTCACATCCGGATCGATGTCGTTGGCGGTATAGGCAAAGTTGCCGGCACTGATGGCTTTGGCGAAAACATTCAAATAACGCTGTACGCCGGTTTCCATGTTGTAGTGGCCATCCACATATTCCTTGGTCGACGGATACTGCGTGATGGTGCTGTTGGGGAAGGTGGCGCCGTTGGCGCCGGGACCGTAAATATTGATCGGTGCTTCACGCTTGGTGCCCGCGCCACGACTTTGAAAATAGATGCCTTTAACAAACGCGGAGAGATCCGCCGTGTGATCGATATGCAAATGGCTTAACAGCACGATATCCAGATCTTTGATCACGGCGCCGCTGGCGCTGAGACTGTTGAAAGAACCGCCACCGGCATCCATGAGGATGCGCGCTTTTCCATCGACAAAAATAAGGTAAGAGGAGCTGGCGCGTCCCGCGGGGGGTAGTGGACCACCGGAACCAAGCACCATCACGGATAACTTGCCTTTAACTTGCGCCACAGGTTTGGCATTTCCAGCCATCGCTGTTGCGGCGCAGAAAAACAGGACTGTTGTGGTCAACAATAAACGATTGATATAAAGTTTTAATTCACCCATAAACCTCTCCTTAGTTTCCCGTAACAAATAGGACCGGCACCATAACACCCGCTAGAGACAGGGACAAGACATGAATGTTACAAGGGGAGGATGAAGCAAGAATCAGCGGCGTTTCCAGCGCGTGTCCATTACTTTGTAGACTTTATTGGGATAGCGAAAGCTGCCGGTGCTGCCGTTGTAGCGGGCGAGAGCACGGGTGAGGTTTTTTTCTTTATCGAGGTAATAGCGCAGAATGGTGCAACCCAGGCGCACATTGGTTTGCATGTCGAACAGGCTGGAATCCTTCAATCCCAATTCGCCGCGCCAGAACGGCATCACTTGCATTAAACCTTGGGCTCCTGCCCGGGAGATGGCCCAGGGATCAAATAAGCTTTCCACGTGAATGATCGACAGCACCAACTCCGGCGATACGCGCGCCCGAGTGGCTTCTTTATGCACACTTTTCAGCAGTTCAATGCGTGTGTAGGGGTCTGGAATGTAGCGTTCGAGCCGGCTGGACATGTCCATGAGCCACACTTCCGCGTAATACGCGTCCTGAAATACGGCAGTTTCCGCCACCGCGTCCATGAGTATGGACCGTAATTCCGGGTCCGGGGCTTGCCTGGGCGGCGCGGCCATGCTGGTCAGGGCCAGGGTCAATAAGCCGGTCAGTGTCAAAATACGCAATAACATCATGGTATTGGGGCTTAATAATTCCGGGTATCTGCTAATGTTTTCGGCGGTTTTTGCCCGAAACTTTAAGCGGAAGCCGCGCGGGTTTTGTGGGCCAGCGCACGGAATCTCCGCGATTTTTCGCCGAAGTGGCAAAGTTTTACGAGTTTTTCCCCAGGCGGAAGCCGGTGGCTGTCACGGCGGTGCTGAAAATATCGGGCGGTAACGGGTGGCGACGTGGCGAGCCCTGCGTCCTGGCGCGGTGTTCAGTGTTTGCGGCCCGTGGTTGAGCCCACGCGCATGGCGGATTCAGGGTGGTACATGCGCGAATTGCAGTGGATCTTCCGTGATCTGGCAGGGATTCGCAGGATTTGGGGGCGGCAGGCGCGCGCCCCCTGCGGCGTTAGGCGGACTTCAGAAAGCCGATGATCTCGCCCAGTGGAATATCGCGCGAGTCGGCGTCGCGACGACCCTTGTATTCCACCACGCCGGCGGCCAGGCCCCGGTCACCCAGCACCAGGCGGTGGGGAATGCCGATGAGCTCCATGTCGGCAAACATGACGCCGGGGCGCTCCTTGCGGTCGTCCAGCAACACATCGAAACCGGCTTGTTGCAGCTCGGTATAGAGTTTTTCTACGGCTTGTTGCAGGGCGATGGATTTGTGCATGTTCAGGGGGAGCAGCGCCACGGTGAAAGGGGCGATATTGGCTGGCCAGATAATGCCTTTGTCGTCGTGATTCTGCTCAATGGCGGAGGCGACGATGCGTGAAACGCCGACACCGTAGCAGCCCATGGTCATGATCGTCTGTTTGCCGTTTTCGGCTTGGCAACTGGCGTTCATGGCGGCGCTGTATTTGGTGCCCAGTTTGAAAATATGCCCGACTTCGATGCCGCGCTTGATGGCCAGCGTGCCCTTGCCGTCGGGGCTGGGATCGCCTTCCACCACATTGCGGATATCGGCGATGAGATTGGGCTCCGGCAGATCGCGGTCCCAGTTGACGCCGGTCATGTGTTTGTCATTTTGGTTGGCGCCGCACACGAAATCCGCCAGGGCGAGGGCGCTGCGATCGGCGATCAACGGAATTTCCAGCCCCACCGGGCCCAGGGAGCCGACATCGCATTTGGCGAGCGTGCGCACCTGTTCGGGGGTGGCGAAGTGGAACGGCGCCTTGATCTGGGGCAGTTTGTCCACCTTGATTTCATTCAGTTGGTGGTCACCGCGCAGCGCCAGGGCGTAGGCATTGCCATCATCATCGATGATGATCAAAGTCTTGAGAATCTTGCTGGCGTCCACCTTGAGAAAACCACTCACTTCCTCGATGGTGTGTTGTTTCGGGGTGTCCACCACCGTCAAGGGTTGCGCCGGGGCCGGACGCGCTGTTCGGGGTGCCAGGGCCTCGGCCATTTCCACGTTGGCGGCGTAGTCGCTGTCGGAACTGAAGGCGATGGCATCTTCGCCGGAAGCCGCGAGCACATGAAATTCGTGGGAGGCATCACCGCCGATGCTGCCGGTATCGGCCAATACCGCACGGAAATCCAGGCCCAGACGCTGAAAGATGCGGCTGTATGTGTCGTACATGACCTTGTAGGTCTCGTCCAGGGAAGCGGCGTTCTCGTGGAAGGAATAAGCGTCCTTCATGATGAATTCCCGGGCGCGCATCACGCCGAACCGGGGCCGGATTTCATCCCGGAATTTGGTCTGGATCTGGTAGAAATTTGCCGGGAGTTGCTTGTAACTGCGAATTTCACGTCGAATCAGGTCGGTAATCACTTCTTCATGGGTGGGGCCGAAACAGAAGTCCCGCTGATGGCGGTCTTTCAGTCGCAATAACTCCGGGCCGTACTTCTGCCAGCGCCCGGATTCTTCCCACAATTCCGCCGGTTGCACCGCGGGCATGAGGACCTCCTGGGCGCCGGCATTGTCCATCTCCTGCCGTACGATCTGCTCGACCTTGCGCAACACGCGCAATCCCAGGGGGAGCCAGGTATAGACCCCGGCGGCGAGTTTACGAATCATCCCGGCACGCAGCATCAGCTGGTGGCTGATGACTTCCGCGTCGGCCGGGGTTTCCTTCAGGGTAGCGATCAGGAGCTTGGAAGTACGCATGGCGGCTCTTTGTTATTGACCTACGGAAGCGTTGGACACGAATAAAATTTCATCGAACGTGCGATGCAGGGTGCTGCTGGTGAAATTCTGCATTACCGCGCCGTCCTGCCATTTCACCTGATCGCCGGTTTCCACTTTCATGCCGGTGGCGGCGGCCCAGGTGTTCTTGCCGTCCATGTCCACTTCCATGTAGGTGTAGCCACCCGCATGCATGACTTTTAATACCTTGCCACCACCGGGATGCAATTCCTGCTTCAACAAGGGGGCAGGCGCGCCACTGGTGCCGGCACCGGGATGCCCCGCGGGCATATTGGAATTGCCCATTTGTTGATCCATGCCCTGCGCGTTCATTCCCGGACGGTCAGCGGCCATCTGTTGCCCGGTATCACCGGTGGATTGTTGCGCCGCACCTTGCTGGGCGGGCTTGCTGTAGCCTTCGACTTTATCTTCGGAACAGGCTGTGATCACCAGGGCCATTGCTAAAACAATGAATATTGTAAGTAATCTCACCGAGCACTCCACACAAGTTGGTTTAAAGGAACGGGGACTTTAGCAGAAATGGCCGATACGCGCATTAGCTCGGCGAAACGCCTTAAAAATAATATCTCAGGTGTGGAAACGCATGGAAAAATCGACGGCTTTGAGGTCTTTGGTCAGGGAACCGATTGAAATAAAATCGACGCCGGTATCCGCGATGATACGGATATTGGCCAGGGTGATGCCGCCGGAGGCTTCCAGTTTGGCCCGTTTGGCGGTCAGTTGCACCGCTTTACAGAGTGTCGCCGGCGCCATATTGTCCAGTAAAAGTTGGGGGACATCGACGGTTAGCGCCTCTTTGATTTGCTCCAGTGTTTCCACTTCCACCACCAAGGGTGCCCGGGGATGCAGGTATCGGGCTTGCTGCACGGCCGCGATAATGGAGCCGGCGGCTTGTATGTGGTTTTCCTTGATGAGTACGGCGTCAAACAGGCCCATGCGGTGATTGAGACCGCCACCGCAGCGTACCGCGTATTTCTGGGCGACGCGCAGGCCGGGCAGGGTTTTGCGGGTGTCCAGCAAGCGCACCGGTGTGCCGGCGATGGCGTCGACGTAGCGGCGCGTGACAGTGGCGGTGCCGCTCAAGGTTTGTAGAAAATTCAGGGTGGTGCGTTCGGCGGTGAGCAGCGTGCGCGCCGGACCTTCCAGTTCACACACGGTACTGTCCAGCACCAGCGTGTCGCCATCGTTCCCGCACCAGTGCAAGCTTACTCCGCCCCCCAGTTGCTGGAACACTTCCTCCACCCAGGGGATGCCGCATAATATCGCGGGTTCACGTACGATGATGCGCGCGCGCGCGGTTTGCTCCTTGGGGATGAGGCCGGCGGTGATATCGCCGTTGCCCAGGTCTTCGACCAGAGCGGCGCGAACATTGTCTTGGATGTCTTTGGTTATCATTTAGAAAGTGAACTGCATGCCAATGATTAATTGTGTGAAGTCATTCAAGGTCGTGGTCGTGTATTCCACCACGATATCCTGCTGCACCCGAAAATGAACGAGCACGCCGACTCCCGTATCCATGCCGTGCGCGTGTCCACGTGTTACGCCGTCGGTGCCGCCATCCCGGTCCTGGTAGCTGGTGTAATGGACACCGATTCTGCCTTTGATGTCAAAACGGGGGTCTACCGGATATGTCACTGCGGCATAGACCGCAGCCCGGGCATAGGAACGTTTGATCTGCGTGCCCGCATTGTGTTGTGACATGTGCGAAAAATTTTTTGAGGCGTCTCCCTCCAGGCTCAGGTAACGCAGCGAATCGGGCAGGTGCGCGCCATACCCCAAACCCATGGCCATGCCGGCATCATAACCTTCCGCCGCGCCCATGACCATCAAGGCCCGGGTGTACTGTGCGCCCTGCGCCATGGCGCCGGGCGCCGGGAGCAACAGCACCGCGAGCAGGAGCATTTTTTTCATCGATGCCTGCCGGGGTGTTGGTCGGTTACGAAGTTCTTTCATGGGTTCGTGAATAATAATCATCCGCCATGTCTTTGACCAGTTTCGCCAGCAGCACCAGGCAAATCAAATTAGGAATGGCCATGAGCAGGTTCATGGAATCCGCAATGTTCCATACCAGATTCAAGGGCACGGCGGCGCCAAGCACGACCGCAACGGTGTACAGCACCCGGTAGGGCATCACCGCTTTCTCGCCGAACAGAAAATAGGTGGAGCGATCGCCATAGTAGGACCAGGAAATCATGGTGGAAAATGCAAACAAACAGAGGCCGAAACCCACCACCCAGGCGCCGCCCTGGCCCAACACCTGGCTGAAGGCATGCGCGGTGAGAGCGGCGCCCTTCAATTCTTCAGGGCGGTCGATATAGGCGCCGGTGACGATGATCACCAGACCGGTCATGCTGCAAATGATCAGTGTGTCAATAAAGGGTTCCATCATGGCCACCAGACCTTCCCGAACCGGTTCGTTGGTGCGGGCGGCGGCATGCGCCATGGGGGAAGATCCCAGACCTGCTTCATTGGAGAATAAACCGCGCGCCACCCCCCAGCGAATGGCTTCGCCCACGGCGCCACCGCCTACTGCCCAGGGGTTCAGCGCGCTGTTAACGACGGTAAGGATAGCGCCGGGCAGGTCCGCGAGATGGTTGAGCAGAACGATCATGGCCGCGGCGATATACATGATGGCCATGAACGGCACGATGGCGCTGGCGACCTTGGCGATACGCTTGACGCCCCCGAGAATCACCAGACCCACCAACACCGCCATCACCACGCCGATGCCCCAACCCTGTTCATTGGCGCCCGGGAAAATGTAATTTAAACCGTCCACCACGGAATTGGCCTGCACCATATTGCCGATGCCAAAGGATGCAATCATGGCAAACGTGGCAAAGGCCGCGGCGGTGCGCTTCATTTTCAGGCCATGCAGCAGGGTGTACATGGGGCCGCCGGCGATTTGGCCGTCCGGTGCCACTTCCCGGAATTTCAAGGACAGGGAGCATTCCGCGAACTTGGTCGCCATGCCGATGGCCGCGGTAACCCACATCCAGAATAATGCGCCTGGCCCACCCAGGGCGATAGCCGTGGCGACGCCGGCGATATTGCCGGTGCCTACGGTTGCGGACAAGGCGGTGGATAATGCCTGGAAATGGGAAACCTCGCCGACATCTTCGGGCTTGCTGTACTTGCCGCGCACTAAATCGATGCTGTGGCGAAAGCCGCGAATTTGAATAAAGCGCATTTTAAATGTCAGATAAACGCCCACACCCAGTAAAACGATCAGGGTGATTGGACTCCCCCATAGCATCCCTGCCAGATCACCACTCCATTGGGTCAGCTTTTCGACAAAATCGCCCACATTGGTATCCTCGCGCCGTGTATTGTTAGTATTGTAATTGGTTACAGCTCATCGGGTGCGTTCGATCATAGCATAGGCTACATTGGAAACACTATTGGCTGAAAATAGTGATGGTGTCCGGCGCAGTTGGTTACTATGATTGGGGGTAATGAAAATCTTCCGTGAAATTTATGATTCCACGCTGGAAAGTGTTCGGGATCTCTTGCCTATCATCGCGGTGATCGCTTTCTTTCAGTTAATCGTGTTGCACCAGCCGATACCGCATATCGAAAAAATTCTGTTTGGGACCTTGCTGGTGATGGCGGGGTTGACCTTGTTTGTACGCGGATTGCGCATTGGATTGTTCCCCATCGGCGAATCGCTGGCGCACGCGTTCGCGCGTAAGGGTAGCGTTCTTTGGCTGCTGGTGTTTGCCTTCTCGTTGGGATTTACCACCACCGTGGCGGAACCGGCATTGATTGCAATCGCGAAGGAAGCCGCGCAGGTGGCGGCGGCGGGCGGGATGATCGAGGACAGTGTCGACGCCCAGGGCCGTTACGCTTTCGGACTGCGATTGACGGTGGCGTTGTCCGTGGGTTTGGCGATCGTGCTGGGTGTGGTGCGCATCATCAAAGGCTGGCCCATCCACTACCTGATTATGACGGGCTACCTGGGCGTGGTGGTGATGACGACCTTCGCGCCTAAGGAAATTATCGGGATTGCTTACGATTCCGGAGGAGTGACGACCTCGACGATTACCGTGCCCCTGGTGACGGCGCTGGGCGTCGGTCTGGCCTCCAGTATTCGCGGGCGTAACCCCATGTTGGATGGATTCGGGTTGATCGCCTTCGCGTCATTGACGCCCATGATTTTCGTCATGGCCTACGGCATGGTGATGTGATGGAATTTTTCTGGGAATTTCTCGGCAGTTGCAAATCCACATTGGTCGATGTTACGCCCATTGTGACCATTATTTTCGGCTTCCAGTTACTGGTGATTCGTAAACCGGTGCCTAATTTACGCAAGATCCTGCTGGGATTTTTCTACGTATTGGTGGGCATGGTGTTGTTCCTCATGGGCCTGGAGGAAGCATTGTTCCCCATAGGTAAACTGATGGCCAGTCAGTTGACGGCGCCGGAGTTTCTCGGTAACTCGAGTGGATTGAATTGGCGGGATTATTACTGGGTCTATATTTTCGGCGCCGCCATTGGATTCGCCACCACCATCGCGGAACCCGCGCTGATGGCGGTGGCTATCAAGGCTCAGGAAGTATCCGGTGGTGCCATTACGGTGTGGGGGTTACGTGTCGCCGTAGCCATTGGCGTGGCGGCGGGTATCGCGCTGGGCACGTTCCGCATCGTCACCGGCACCCCCTTGCATTATTATATCATCGCGGGTTATGTGCTGGTGATCGTGCAAACCTATTTCGCGCCCAAGATAATTGTCGGGCTGGCCTATGATTCCGGCGGTGTCACCACATCAACGGTAACGGTACCGGTGGTGGCGGCGCTCGGTCTGGGTTTGGCGGCAACCGTTCCCGGACGCAGTCCGATGCTCGACGGATTCGGGCTGATCGCGTTTGCTAGTTTGTTCCCTATGATTACCGTAATGGGCTATGCTCAGCTGAGTGAGTGGCGGGCCCGGCGCGGAATGCAGAAATCCAATATGGAGGAATAGTGCATGCATTTCAAACTCATAATCGCCCTGGTGGAGGACGACAAGACCGACCAGGTCATGAACGCGGCGCGTGACTGCGGCGCTACCGGTGCCACCGTAATCAACAATGCGCGCGGCGAAGGGCTGCGCCAGACAAAAACATTTTTTGGCTTATCTTTGGAAAGTCAGCGCGACGTGGTGTTGCTGCTGGTGGAGGAGCACCTGTCCCGTAAGATTCTGGAGAAGATTGCCGAGGCCGGAGAGATGGACCGCAAGTCCGGTCAAGGCATCGCATTTATGATCGATGTCGAGGATGCGGTGGGCGTAGCGAAGCAGGTGGTAAGCCTCACGGAAAAAGTTGAGGAGGAAATATGAAAGATCGAGTTGTCATCCGGGTGCAGGATGTTATGAAAAAAGGTTTCGATATGGTGGACGGCATGGCGACGATCCAGGAGGCATTGCGGACCATGAAGCACATTGAGACCAAATGTCTGATCGTGAACAAACGTCACAATGATGACGAGTACGGCATGTTGCTGATTTCCGATATCGCGCGTCAAGTGCTGGCCAAGGATAAAGCGCCGGAACGCGTCAACGTCTATGAGGTGATGGTCAAGCCCGTGGTTACCGTGGACCCGGTGATGGACATACGCTACTGCGCGCGCTTGTTTCAGCGTCTTAGCCTGTCGCGTGCGCCGGTGGTGAATGGCGGCGCCGTGGTGGGTATCGTCAGTCTTACCGATATGGTGCTCAAAGGCATGTGTCAGGATGCCTGACACCTGCCGACCCGAGTCGCACCTGTCTATGACGCCGGCCGACCAGGATCGCACCTGTCTATGACGCCGGCGTAGGGTGCGTATGACGCACCGGTTTTTTGTTGTAGACGAAGCCGCGGAAGCGAGGGCAAAAGCGGTGCGTCATACGCACCCTACGCAGAGCAGTGCGTCATACGCACCCTGCGCAGAGCAGTGCGCATTATGTGCCGAGCGAAGGTGGCGTTACCTCAAAGCTTTGCAATAACACCCCGTCGTGTAGGGTGCGTATGACGCACCGGTTTTTTGTTGTAGACGAAGCCGCGGAAGCAAGAGCAAAAGCGGTGCGTCATACGCACCCTGCGCAGAGCAGTGCGCATTATGTGCCGAGCGAAGGTGGCGTTACCTCAAAGCTTCGCAATAACACCCCGTCGTGTAGGGTGCGTATGACGCACCGGTTTTTTGTTGTAGACGAAGCCGCGGAAGCGAGGGCAAAAGCGGTGCGTCATACGCACCCTACGCATAACAACAATTTTTCAGTAGTTTCCACGGTTGTTAAATTAGTATTCCCTAGGCACTGATTTATTCGGCTTACTTAAGAATTCTCTGGAATTCCCGATACTTTTGCTGATGACTGCAAGAGTATCCGGTAATTCTATCTGTTTATGACGAAACATGGGTTTTTCCTCATTTGTTTACTGATACTGGGCAGTGCCCAGGCAGAGCCTGTGGATGAGTTGCTCAGCGCCTCCCGTATTGGCGACCAGGATAAGGTGGAAGGATTGCTGGCCTCCGGGGTGGATGTGAACAGCGCCAATAAACTGGGCAAGACCGCATTGATGGCGGCCGCCCATTTTGGCAACCGTACCGTGGCTCGGGTGTTGGTGTCCGTGGGAGCCGATGTCAATGCCAAGGACAGCATTGGCTCTGCCGCTTTGATCGATGCCGTACATTCCGGCAGCGAACCTCTGGTGCGGGACCTCATCGCCTATGGCGCCGATGTCAATGTGAAAACCAGTGCCGGTTTTACCCCCCTGTCGATTGCCGACCAATATGCCAACGTTGCCCTGATCGAGCTGCTGCAATCCGCCGGTGCCAAGGGCGAGGTCAAGACCAAGAAAAAATCCACGAAGAAGAAAAAGTAATCGCCGGTCGCGAGCGCTGCACTTCCGCGAAAGTCCAGAGTGTGCAAATCATGACCAGCCGTTACGCCAAAGGTGCGCATTGTCTGTTGTATCACGTCATGATGTACTTAAACCTGTGACCGAAGGTTGAGGAGTTTTATGGTGATCGGGTTGGTGCTCGCCGCTTTGGGCGTCTTGGGAATCATTGCCTATCGAATGTTGATACGATGGTGCAGCCATACAGAATGTATTGATTGGGGCGGTGTTTGGATCAACCGCGTCGATTGTCTGATCCGGTGGGTGTGCCGGCATGTGCATGGTTTGCAGGGTCAAATGATCCCGTTGCCGGCGCAGGGCGCCGCGTTGGTTGTCAGTAATCATATCTCCGGACTGGATCCGTTTTTGCTGGTGGCCGCCGCGCGTCGACCCCTGCGATTTCTTATTGCTCGGGAAGAGTATGAACGTTTTGGGCTGAAATGGTTGTTCAAGGCCGCCGGTTGCATTCCGGTGGAACGAGGTGGCGGACCGGAATTCGCCTTTCGGGAAGCCCTGCGCGCGCTGGCAGCCGGTGAGGTGATTGCCTTGTTCCCGCACGGTCGCATTCACGTCCCGGAACAGACGGAGCAGGTGCCGCCGCGTCTCAAAGGCGGGGTGATCAAGTTGGCGCAACGCAGTGGCACGCAGATCTATCCGGTCTTTATCTCAGGTGTACGCGCCCCGGGATATGTGCTGCCGTCTCTGATCTTGCCCAGCCGGGTGAGCCTGACACTGCACGCACCGATGGCTTGCGATAAGCAGAGTTATGATGCCTGTCTCTCTGACATAGCACGCATTTTGCATGGGACTGGTCTCTGATTTCTGAAACCGGTATTCCGCTTGTCTGAAACATCATTAAATATCGTTAACTGGGTGGTCGTGATCATGGGCTGGATGGCGGGTATCGTCATGCTGGTGCTGTTGGTCATGTTCGTCCATGACATGACCCAAACCCACCATGCCGTGCGGCGCAATTTCCCCGTCATCGGCCGACTGCGCTATTTCCTGGAACGTCAAGGGGAATACTTTCGCCAATACTTTTTCGCTCATGACCGCGAGGAATTGCCTTTTAACAGGGCGACGCGAGCCTGGATCTATCGTACAGCCAAAGGTCTGGGTGGCTTGATCGGCTTTGGTTCCACCATCGATTTACGGGAGCCGGGCACCATGATTTTTGTCAACTCCGGTTATCCGAAATTAGAGGAGGAATGCACGCCGGCGCCACCCATGGTGATTGGTCCGCAGTGCGAGCATCCGTTTATTGCCAACCGAATTTTCAATATCTCCGGCATGAGCTTTGGTGCCCTGTCAGCCCCGGCGATCAGCGCGCTGTCGCAGGGCGCGGCAAAAGCGGGAATCTGGCTCAATACCGGCGAGGGTGGGCTGGCGAGCTGTCACCTGGAAGGCGGGGGTGATCTGGTGTATCAGATCGGTACGGCGAAATACGGTGTGCGTGACGCCGATGGCAATCTGTCTGAATCCAAATTGCGGGAAGTGGCGCAGCGCGTGAAGGCGTTCGAGATCAAGCTTTCCCAAGGCGCTAAACCGGGCCGGGGTGGCGTGATTCCGGCCGTCAAGGTATCCGAAGAAGTGGCGCGCATTCGCGGTATCGCGGCATTCACGGCCTCCATCAGCCCGAATCGCCATAAAGAGGTGCGTACCCCCGAGGATCTGCTTCGCATGATTCAACACATACGGGAAGTCACCGGCCGTCCGGTCGGATTCAAATGCGTGGTGTCGAGTGAAACTTTCCTGTCCATGATTTGCGAGGCTATTCGCCGGCATGGCTTGGATGGCGCGCCGGATTTTATTACCGTGGACGGCGGCGATGGCGGCTCCGGCGCGACTCCGCAAGTATTGGCGGATCATGTCGGTTTACCTTTATGCGAAAGTTTGCCCATGGCCGTGGATACATTGATCCGCTATGGATTGAAAGATCGTATCCATGTGATCGCTTCGGGTAAATTGGTGACCAGTGCGGATGTCGCGTGGGCATTGTGCGTGGGCGCGGACTTCGTGGTGTCGGCACGGGGATTCATGTTTGCTCTGGGTTGCATCCAGTCCCTGCAATGCCACAAGGATACCTGTCCCACGGGTATTACCACCCATAACAAACGGTTGCAGAAGGGCTTAGTGGTGGTCAACAAAGCGGAGCGCGTGGCCACCTACGCCCATTGGCTCAACTATGAGTTGGATGAGATCGCGCATTCCTGCGGTCTGTCCAACGCCCGTGAATTCCGGCGCGAGCATGTACGCATTGTGCAAACCGCTGGCCGCAGTATGCCCTTGAATCAGATCTACCCTTATCCGAGTTATGAACCCACCCGCGGCCAACTGGCACACGGATTTCTCTCAGAAATTAAATAGTGTCGTGGCCGTCGCTGACAGCCTGAGAATCAAAGATAGATGATATGTTTGCGCGCGAAGGTCTCGACCCTGGCCAGCCCATTCACGGGCGAAAAAAATGCCCCATTGGGATGGGGCATAGGGAGGTCCAGGAGTGAGGATTCCTGGAACATCTTCTGGAAGGAAAGCAACAAGCAACACAGGGTACAAACCGCGAAGTTTTTCACTACAGGGGATGACATTTCTCCGCCGGTCTGCAGGACTAAAATTACCGGTAAAAACTTAATAGGTCCTTAACTATAATACATTGATTTTAGTAGAAACTATTAGCTGCGCCGGGTTCAAATTTCCTGGGTTTTATCGGCGCGAAAGATCACATCGATCTGCAATCCCTGGTAGATGGAAGTGTCCAGGGTGATATTTGCCTGATGCAGTTCGATGATGCGACTGACGATGGACAAGCCCAAACCGCTGCCGGCGGCTTTGGTGCCCAGGCGCCGATAGAAGCGTTTGAAGACTTGCTCGCGGTCTTCCGGAGGAATTCCCGGGCCGCTGTCGGCAACGGATAATATCAAATTACCTTCGTGACGCCGTACGGATATATCGATGCGGCCGCCATCGGGTGTGTAGCGAATGGCGTTATCCACAAGATTGCGCAGCAGAATCCCCAGCGCGTCCGGATGTCCCATGATCACACCGTCGTCTTTGATGTCGACGGTGACCTTGATGCGTTTGTCCGCGGCCATTGCGTCCAGATCACCGGCCACCCGATGCGCCACATCCCGCAGATTGACCTTCTGCACTTGAAACATGCTGTTGTCCGGGTCGAGCCGCGCCAGGGTCAGCAATTGATGCACCAGATGGGTGGCTCGATCCACGCCTTCAACCACCCGGTGTAGCGCTTTCTCTCGATTTTGAGGATTGCCGGACTTCAGCGCTACTTGGGCTTGGGCTTTGATGCCGGCCAAGGGGGTGCGTAATTCATGGGCGGCATCGGCGGTGAAACGACGTTCACCCTCGAACGCCAGATCCAGTCGGGTAAAAAGATTATTCAAGGAATCCACCAGCGGTTTCGCTTCAGCGGGGACGCCACTGTCGTCCACCGGTTCGAGAAATGAGGGCGCGCGATTTTGGACCTGTCGTGCGAGTTTTTCCAGTGGTTTCAAGGCGCGCCCAACACCAAACCAGGTCAGCATGCCGAGAAACGGCAATGCGAACGCCAGCGGTAACAAGGTGCGCACCGCGATATTCTGGATCAGGGCTTCGCGGATTTCATATTGTTCGCCGACTTTGACGATCATCGGGCTGTTGTCATCAGGCAGGGAGAATACACGCCATGAATGGCCCATGACATCAACATCGCTGTAACCGTATTCTTTACTGGATATGGGAAACATCGGCGAGTTTGGGGAGCGCAGCGCCAGTTCCTCGGAGGAACGCCAGATCTGAAAGGCCAGCTTGTTTTCATAGCGGTGCGCGAACAGGCGTTCGGCCGCGACGGGCAACTGCTCGGACTTTTCCGAACTACCGGCTTCGCTTGGTGAGGCGCCGAGGGAAGTGGTGTTAAACGCCAGCAGTGCGCGCGCAGATTGCGCCAGCTGGGCGTCCAGCAATTCAGTGACTTCATAACGAATGTCAACGTAGCTGAAGACTACAGTCAAAGACCAGGCGGCGGTAATGGCCCCGGAGAGCGCGACCAGCAGACGTCTGCGGATCGAATGGTTCATGATATGTCGACCTACCTTCCCGAAGTCATGCCGAGAGGAACCTTCAGATTGCACCTTGAGCGGCGCGAAGGCGGGATTATGCGGCTTAGTATAAAGAATTCTGGGAGCGCCATCCATGAGTATCTGTGTCCTGGCTTAATCCCCGGGGCGGCTGCTAAGCTCCCATGCCATGCACATTACCGTGCTCTGCCGTGATGGCATGGTGGGGTTACGGCGTTTCCTGGTGTCGGACATCAGTTCAGTCGGGCATCACCTGACTTATCGATGGTGTAGCCAACGCCGCGAATGGTACGAATTAACTCCGCGCCGAGCTTTTTTCGCAGGTGGTGGATATAGACTTCCACCGCGTTACTTTCCACTTCATCGCCCCAGGAGTAGAGTCCTTCTTCGAGACGGGCGCGCGACAGGACTTTGCCACGATTTTCCAGCAGCAATCGCAGGACCGCGAATTCCCGCGGTGAAATATCGACGCGTCTGCCTTCCAGGGTAACAATGTGTGAGGCGGGGTCGACGGTAATACGTTCATGTTCGATAATAGGATTGGAGCGGCCGCCACTGCGACGCAACAATGCGCGTAACCGGGCGCCGAGCTCGTCCATGTCGAACGGCTTGACCAGATAATCGTCGGCGCCGGAATCCAGGCCGGAAACCCGATCGGCCACAGTGTCGCGCGCCGTCAGGATTAATACCGGAATATCGCTGCCGCGGGAACGTAAATGACGCAGCACCTCGGTGCCGGACTTGCGGGGCAGGCCCAGGTCCAGGATCAGGGCTTCGTACTCACCTGTCTGCAAAGCGCTTTCCGCGGACTCTCCGTCGGTCACCCAGTCGGTAGCATACCCGGCTTCACTCAGGGTGACGCAGATGCCGTCACCCAGCAGAGCGTCGTCTTCAGCCAGAAGTAATCGCATAGAGGTGTCTCCCTTGATTTTGCTACATTGTTCATTTGCCGGTTTCGTCGATGGGGTAATGACGGATGTGGGCACCAACTCGACGGGTGCGGAACTGAAACCAAAGCTAATTTTACCCCAAATAATATCTTGGAAGCGCTGTATTTTAATCATATTTCCTGACGTGAGAACTGGGGAACAGTGACTTTTTCAGATGAATTCCAGGTGGTTACGTCCTGAATTGGGTCATTTTCCTTGCTGGCGTCGAGGCCTGGGCCTTGAATCCTACGCTCAAGGCCCTATTTTTTAGGTTAATTATTAAACTGTTCTTAATTCCTGAGAGGTTCCTCCAAATGCGCATGGATAAATTTACCAGTAAGTTTCAACTGGCTCTGGCGGATGCCCAGAGTCTGGCGGTGGGTCGGGACCATCAGTTTATCGATCCGGTGCATCTGTTGGTGGCGTTGTTGGATCAGGATGGGGGCAACACGCGTCATCTGTTGACGTCGGCCGGGGTTAATGTCAATCAATTGCGCAGTGCCGCGGGCGAGGCCATGGAACGCTTGCCCAAAGTGCAGGGGGGGCAACCGGGTGATGTGCATATTTCCAATGATTTGGCCCGCCTGTTCAATGTGGTGGATAAATTGGCTCAGCAACGCAAGGACCAGTACATTTCCAGCGAATTGTTTCTGCTCGCCGCCCTGGACGATAAAGGCAATATCGGCGATCTGATGCGTAAAGCCGGGGCCTCCAAGGGCGCTCTGGACCTGGCGATCAACAATATGCGCGGCGGACAGAAGGTGGATGATGCCAATGCCGAAGATCAACGCCAGGCGCTGCAACGTTTCACTATCGATCTTACGGAGCGGGCGGAGCAGGGTAAACTTGATCCGGTTATCGGCCGTGATGACGAAATACGGCGCACGATCCAGGTGTTGCAGCGGCGCACCAAGAATAATCCGGTATTGATCGGCGAACCCGGGGTGGGCAAAACCGCTATTGTCGAAGGCCTGGCCTTGCGCATCGTCAATGGTGAGGTACCCGAGGGTATCAAGAACAAGCGGCTGTTGGCCCTGGATATGGGGGCGCTGATCGCCGGCGCCAAATACCGGGGCGAATTCGAGGAACGCCTCAAAGGCGTACTCAACGATCTCGCCAAACAGGAAGGGCAGGTGATCCTGTTTATCGATGAAATGCATACCATGGTGGGTGCGGGCAAGGCCGAAGGCGCCATGGACGCCGGCAATATGTTGAAGCCGGCACTGGCGCGGGGCGAGCTGCATTGCATCGGCGCCACCACCTTGAACGAGTATCGCGAGTACGTGGAAAAGGACGCGGCGCTGGAACGCCGTTTTCAAAAAGTTCAGGTGGATGAACCGAGCGTGGAAGATACCATTGCCATCTTGCGCGGTTTGAAACCGAAATATGAGGTGCACCATGGGGTCGATATCACCGATCCGGCCATCGTCAGCGCCGCCATGCTGTCCCATCGCTACATCACCGACCGGCAATTACCGGACAAGGCCATTGATCTGATCGATGAGGCCGCGAGTCGAATTCGCATGGAAATCGATTCCAAACCGGAGGAAATGGACCGATTGGAGCGGCGTTTGATCCAATACAAGATCGAACGCGAGGCCCTGAAGAAGGAAAAGGATGAGGCCTCCAGGAAACGCCTGGGAGACCTGGAAGAAGAAATTCAGCGCCTGGATCGGAATTTTGCCGATCTGGAAGACGTCTGGAAGGCGGAAAAGGCGTCGCTGCAAGGCGCGCAATTTATTAAAGAAAATCTTGACCGGGCGCACATGGATTTGGAAACCGCGCGCCGTGCCGGCGATCTGGCACGCATGTCGGAGTTGCAGTATGGGCGCATACCGGAACTGGAAAAACAACTGGTGGCAGCCGGCAGCGCCGAAACTCAGCAGACCCGCCTGCTGCGCAACCGCGTCACCGAAGAAGAAATCGCCGAAGTGGTTTCCAAATGGACCGGGATACCTGTCTCCAAAATGCTGGAGGGAGAGCGCGACAAGTTGCTGCGCATGGAAGATGTGCTGCATCAGCGTGTGGTCGGGCAGGAGGAAGCCATCCATGCGGTAGCCGACGCGATCCGTCGTTCCCGGGCCGGTTTGTCCGATCCCAATCGGCCCAGTGGCTCGTTTTTGTTTCTCGGACCGACCGGTGTCGGTAAAACCGAATTGACCAAGGCTCTGGCGCATTTTCTGTTCGACACGGAAGATGCCATGGTGCGCATCGATATGTCGGAATTCATGGAAAAGCATTCCGTGGCCCGGCTGATCGGCGCGCCTCCCGGCTATGTAGGCTATGAGCAGGGCGGCTATCTTACGGAACATGTGCGTCGTAAACCGTATTCCGTGATCCTGCTGGATGAAGTGGAGAAAGCGCATCCGGATGTATTCAATGTGCTGCTGCAAGTGCTGGACGACGGCCGCTTGACCGACGGTCATGGCCGCACCGTCAATTTCCGCAACACGGTAATTATCATGACCTCCAATCTGGGTTCCAATTTGATCCAGGAAATGGCGGGTGAGGAAAATTACGGGCGCATGAAAGCGGCGGTCATGGATATCGTGGGGCAACACTTCCGGCCGGAGTTTATCAATCGGGTGGATGAAATCGTGGTGTTTCACCCCCTGGTGCAAGCGCAGATACGCGCCATTGCCAACTTGCAGACGGATTTCCTGCGCCAACGTCTATTGGATCGGAACATGGATCTGCAACTGACGCCTGCGGCGCTGGATCGCCTGGGTGCATCGGGTTTTGATCCGGTGTACGGGGCGCGGCCGTTGAAGCGGGCGATTCAGCAGTCCATCGAGAATCCATTGGCGCAGCGCATCCTGGCGGGCGAATTTGGTCCGGGGTCGGTAATCAAGGTCGACGCGAATGCCGACGGGTTTGTGTTCAGTGGCGGCACGCCGGACGCCGGCTGAGTCCGCGCTACGGGTTCTGGAGCAAGTCCATCGGGGATAAATATTGTTGCCGATGGATTTTTGCTATGTCCTTGATCTTGCTCCGGAACTGCTTTTTTCTTAAAGTTCGTTAATTTCCCGTCAGCGTGACGAATCTTCCAATATCAGGAAAATCTTGTATAGTTGCCGCGCTTTGAGAACTGCGGCATAAATTCTCGTGGGTGTTTGCCGATAACCAGCACAGCCGATTTCGCCCGGGAAATAGGCGACGCAGTTCCACAATCATTGTATGAGATGTCCGGACACAAACTGTTCGTGGATTCAAGGTATCAGGTATGACGCAACCCGCATTTTTCAGACATTTACACCATCAACCCATCGGTTTTATCGATTCCGGGGTGGGCGGCCTGTCCGTATTACGGGAGGTGAAAAAGATTTTACCGCGGGAGCAGGTGATTTATATCGCCGACGCCGCATTCGCGCCCTATGGCGAGAAGTCCGAGGAAGCGGTATGCGCGCGCATGGTGAAGTTGACGAACTACCTGCTGCAGCAAAACATCAAAGCGCTGGTTATTGCCTGCAATACCGCGACTGCGGCCGCCATCGACAGTCTGCGCGCGCGTTATGCGATTCCCATCATAGGTGTCGAACCCGCCATCAAGTCCGCCGTCGCCATTACCCAGACCAAGGTGGTAGGTGTGCTTGCGACCACCGGTACTCTGGCCAGTAAACGTTTTATTACGCTCACTCAACGCCATGCCCAGCAAGTAAAGCTGTTGAAAACAGCCTGTCCGGATCTGGTGCGTCAGATCGAATATGAGCCCTTCAATTGCCTGGAAACCGAATCCCTGGTGCGTCATTATGTCACGCCGATGGTCGCGCAGGGGATGGATACGCTGGTCCTTGGCTGTACCCATTTTCCGATTGTGAAATCCCTGATGCGCACGGTGACCGGCAATAAAGTCAATATCCTGGATACCTCGCTGCCGGTAGCGCACCAGTTGCGCAAACGCTTGCGTAATGAATATCTGCTTGCCAGTGATCTGCACAAAGGCGATTTGTTGCTGACCACGGGGGATATCAGCACGCTCAACAAATTCGTGCCGTATGCCGGACTGCGCAAATTCAAGGTACAAGCGCTCACTGATTTCTAATCGTCGGGGGGCACCCGAGGGGATGCTCAAGCGACCGGAGGCCGAGGTTTTTGCAGAAGATATATCTGGCCAGGGATTTCATCGAAGCCGAACGTATTCGGGAGTATCTGACGGCACGCGGTGTCGCGGTGCATTTGTCCGATGTCTTTACGCACAGCCTGCAGGCGGTCAATCCCATGGCGTTTCCGTCGGTGTGGATCGGGGATGATGAGCACCCGGGCCATGTGCGGGTACTTATTGAGGACTTTCTACGCCAGGAGTACGGCCAAAGTGCTTTACGCATGCAATGGTCGTGCGCCGTCTGTGGCGAAATCAATCCCGCGGGATTTGAGCTGTGCTGGCATTGCGGTACTGCGCCGGCGCAAGAATGATTCTTAATCTTCTTCCAGATGCGGCGTCACCCGCAACACTTCCTCGATAGTGGTAACACCTTCGGCAACTTTACGCGCGCCGTTGAGGCGTAGCAGTATAGTGCCGTCTTTCACGGCTTGTGCCCTGATTTCCGCAGCTTCGCAATTCGGCTTGATCATCCGGCGGATGACTTGGTTCATGGTAATGATTTCGTAGACACCGATGCGTCCCTGGTAGCCGGTGTTGCGACACTCGCTGCAGCCATTGGCGGTGTAAACCACTTCCGGTAACGAAGTTTTAAATGGATGCACCAAGGCGTTCCAGGCGTTCGGATCCAGACCGGATTTACGTTTGCAGTGGGGGCACAAGGTCCGAATCAGGCGCTGCGCCATGACCCCGAGCACGGTGGCGCTGATCAGATACGGGGCCATGCCAACTTCGATGAGCCGGGTCACGGCAGATGACGCGTCGTTGGTGTGCAGGGTGGAAATCACCAGGTGACCGGTGAGCGCGGCTTGAATGGCGTTTTGTGCCGTTTCATAGTCGCGAATCTCACCGATCATGATAATGTCCGGGTCCTGGCGCAGCAGTGCTTTGACGCCGGACGCGAAATCCAGATCGATGGACTGTTGTACCTGCATCTGGTTGAAACTCGGCTCGATCATTTCGATGGGATCTTCGATGGTGCACACATTGACTTCCGGATTCGCCAGGCGCTTTAACGTGGAGTAAAGCGTGGTGGTTTTCCCGGAGCCGGTAGGTCCGGTCACCAGCACAATGCCCGTGGGATGTGAGATGATGTGTTGCCATTTCTCGAAGTCTTCGCCGTGCAATCCCAGCTCACTGAAACTTTTGAAAAGAATCGACGGATCGAAAATGCGCATTACCATTTTTTCCCCGAACGCCGTGGGCATGGTGGACAGCCGCAGTTCCACTTCCTTGCCTTCGGGAGACTTGGTTTTCAGGCGGCCATCCAGCGGTCGGCGTTTTTCCGCGATATCCATGCGTCCCAGGGTTTTCAAGCGGGCGGTTACCGCCAGCATTACCGCCGGTGGCATCTCATATACCTGCTGCAATATGCCGTCGATACGAAACCGGATATTGCCCTTGTCGCGCCGCGGCTCGAGGTGGATATCACTGGCCCGTTGATCAAATGCATACTGCAACAACCAATCGACGATGTTGACGATATACTGATCATTGGCGTCGGGCTTGTCGGCGCGGCCCAGTTCCAGCAATTGCTCCAGGTTATTGATGTCGACATGGCTGCCGGTGTTCTTGCCGGTCGCCGCCTGCACCGATTGCGAGAGATTATAGAATTCTCCCAGGAAACGACTGATGTCCTGGGGATTGGCCACCACTTTCTTGATTTGCCGGTTGGTGATCTGCTTCAATCCGGATTCCCAGGCGGTATTGAGCGGGTCGGCCGTGGCGATAACGACTTCCTTGTCATCCGCGTGTATGGCCAGAATTTTGTTGCGGTCCGCGTAGGCAAACGCCATCACCGCGGTCACCGAGGTGACGTCCACCTTAAGTGGGTCGATGCGCACATAGGGCAGCTTCACTTTATTCGCCAACCACAGAGTGAGCAGTTCCAGCGTCAGGGGTTTATGGGGTGGATGTTGATCTTTGAGTTCCTGCTGGGAAATGATAATCAGCGGATGGACGGTTTCGTCCTTGTTGCGATTTTGCAGCAGCAGCTTCTCCGCGTCCGCCGGGGCGACAATTTTGTCCGCGACCAAGTCTTTGAGTACTGATTTGAGGGAAAGCTTGGTTTTCGACATAAGGTTCAAGAGCCGCGGTTGAATTCCAGGTGGCGTACGTCAACACTGGCGTCCCGCCTTCGTGCTGGTTCCTTCCCAGGTATATCGTTCTATGGGCTGGAATATTGATAGCGGACATGGTTTCTGACCAATAATGCCAGAAATAATGTGTGGTACTGCGCGTGCTGACCAGGGACGCTGGGCCCCGTTGCGGGAATGATGTTTGTCGGCTCGGTGAGTATGGCCCCGAACGGTATGCCGATGGGAAATAATGATGGTGCCGTGATGGCGGAAGATGGCGGTCATGAATTCCCGGGGGTGGGTTTTCCCGCCAACACCGCCACGGCTCCGGTAGCTGCGCGAGTGTCCCCGGTCAAGATCAGTTCCTGAAATGTGCCTTGCTGACAAACTCGGGTTTTTTATGGTCTATACTTCCAAAGTACGGCTGAGTGTCGAACATTGCTTGGTAATGTGTTTCAGTCCTGGTCGATGCCGGGAAAAAATAAAAATCCAGCTCGATTCCCTGACGAAGGAGACTCCATGAAATTCGCGATAAAGTTGTTAATGATAAGCATATTTGTTTCAATTATGGTTGGTTGTGGAGCACCTCATATGATGGTGATCAAAGATGCGAGTGTCGCAATCACGCCTCAGCCCGGTAAGGCGCTGGTGGTTTTTTTGCGGCCGGCACGTATGTTGGGGGATGGTAATGTGGCGGTGCTGTATGACGGTGATCAGTACCTGGGGACCTCTACCGTCAAGACCATAATTCCTTATCAAGCGGAGCCTGGAAAGCATTTGTTTATGGTCATTGGCGAAAGCGCAGATTTTATGGAAGCCGAATTGGCGGCAGGAAAAACCTATTATGCGGTGGTTCAAATCAGGCCCGGGGTTTTTGGCGGACGTTTCAGTTTCCATCCCCAAAACGGACAACTGGAGAAAGATAAAATCGATGCCTGGCTTAAGGTCATGAAGCCGATGGAGCCGGCGCCGGCAGGTTTGGCCTATGCGGAGAAAATCGCCGCCAATAGTAAAGCCAAGAAAGACAAGTATCTACCGGAATTTGAGCAGAAGGGCGCTGATAAGACCATGTTAAATAAAGACTCCGGCGTTTAGTCTGTGACGGATGACCGGCCGACCGCCACGTCGGCCGGTATGTTAAATTGCCACTTGCGGTTTCCGATTCGTGGGCGCCGCACCAGCATGCTGGTTCACTGAATTTACGAACCGATTAATTCTGCCTGGCCGGGTATCGCGCCTTCGGGAATACATCGGGGGCAGGCGGTATTCCTGGAAATTGCAACACCAGGGCGCAGTTGCGCTGGGGTAGCGCCCCGTCTAAATCACCGCCAAGGGCACTCTCCGGTAAAAAGTGTGCTCCAGATCACATTCGCAAAAATTGCAGACGGATTTGTTGAAGTATCGGTGTCATTGGCCGCTAACTCCGGAGTATTCCCTACTTTCCTGCCAGTCATTTCGGAGTGAACAATGCACGGTTTTATCAAGAGTTTGGGTGCCTTATTCGCGCAGCTCGGGTTGCCCGACGACGAACCCAGTATCCACAGTTTTGTGGAACAACACAGCCCCCTGTCGCCTGAAGTGCGGCTCTCCCATGCCCCGTGGTGGTCCCCCGCGCAAGCGGCTTTTCTCCGCGAGGCGATCGAACTGGATGCCGATTGGGCGGTCGCGGCGGACGAACTGGATTTGTTGCTGCGATAAATGCCGGCCGTGGTTTGCGCACGTCCTGTCGGCAATCATGTTGTGTTAACGGGCAGTGCTGCGAGGCTTGACCGGGCGCCGCGCGCAGGTGCCTGATAAATAATGCATCAATACCAATGGATTCAATCAGGTAGTTGGTTGAGGGCAGCGATTTGGTTGGTGGTTCGAGGTCCTGGTGGGAGGCTTGGGTTTCGATGGCGGCCGTCCAGTCGCTGCGTGGCTCTTGACGGCGTCCCGTGTCTACAGCAATGATGCTCCCTGAGGTTTCATCACCACCTTAAATCACTACGTAGGTCGGAGTGCGGCATGCGCAACTATCTTGGTTTTTGGCTATTGATATTGTGGCAGGCGCCGGCGGGTGCCGCGCCGTTGGGTGCCGATTCGCCGCTGCCTGAAGAATCCTGTGAGGCGCCCTGGTCGCTGGAATATCACATTTCCGGCGGTTTCTTGGGCATGCGCCAGGTGATACGAATTACCGATGACGCCCGGATGTCGGTAATTGACGAACGCAGAGGGCGGGAGAAAACCGGCTTGCTGTCACCGCCGGATATTGAAGCGCTGTCGCGTCAGGTGCATGCGGTCTACCTGACGCCCCAGACATTTCCCGCGGAGAGCGCCTGCCGTGACTGCATCAACCATGAACTCAAACTGACGGTATCCGGCAAGGTCCGAAATTATCACCAACAAAGCGGCGATGCCTTGTCCAGTGATATGACCGTGCTGCTGCAACAGTTATCGCAATATGTGCTGCGGGACTGAACCGGCACGCGGTTGAGCCACAGTACCGCGTTATTCGCTGACCCGGTCGCCGCTCGCGGCATCTTCCACCCACACCATGCCAATACCATCTTGGATATCGCCGACTATGCGATAGTTATGACCGGGTAAGGCGGTAAAGGAAACGTTGTTGATGGCGCGGGACGTGGCGTACACGCTGCGGCTCGGACCCTCTTTGCGCATTTCTACATTTACCGTGTGTTGCCCCGGTAGTACCTGGTACTGTGGATTGATCAAATCATCCACCTGTTTGCCGTTGATGCGACGAATGTTGATTTCCGAAAGGTGGCTGCCGGAAGCCTTGTCCGGCATCAATGTGGAAACACGAGACTGCGGCAATTCGGGTCCGGCATACACTTTTACAGTGCTGGCACATCCCCCTGCTGTTATCGACAGCAGCAACGCCATACCGGCGCCCGCAGCCGTGGCTACTGTTGTTCTCATATGTTGCCCCTCCCACGGGTTCATGATCTTGTTTTATGTAATGCCAGTCAGTGTATCACTGCTTAAAACAGAAGCAACGGTATCGGCGGATTTTCTCGCATTATCACTTCGCTATAGCGATGAACTGCGATAAAGCTCGCACTCTTTGTAATTTCGGGAAATATCGCCTTATAAGAAATCCCGCCATGGCGGTGTCGCTCATGTACAAATATTAAATATTGTTATCACGGCGCCCCACCGCCCGGATTGCCTCAAACACCTTGATTTCGTTCACCTTGAGTTCAGCCAGCATCAGTACACTGTTGTCATAGTGTCGGATCAGGAGTGCTGCAATGGCGGCAAGCGAAAAAACTGTACGGGTATGGGATGCGGTGGTGCGCTATTTCCACTGGCTTCTGGTGCTGAGTTTTGCCAGTGCCTATGTGACCCAGGAGGATTTTCTGGGGCTGCACGTATTTGCCGGATACACTATAGGTTTGCTGCTGTTGTTGCGTGTCGTCTGGGGGTTGATCGGCACCCGGTACGCGCGATTTTCCCAATTCGTCTATCGGCCACGCGCGGTTCTGGGATACCTCAAGAATACCCTGAAGCTGCGTGCACCGCGCTACCTGGGTCACAATCCCGCCGGCGGCGCCATGATCGTGCTGTTGCTGGTGAGCCTGGTGGTGACCGTGATTACCGGCATGGTGGTTTACGGCGCCGGTGACCATGCGGGGCCTCTCGCCAGCGTGGCGGGTGGCGCCTGGCTAGAGGATGTGTTCGAGGAAATTCATGAATTCTTCGCGAATTTTACCCTGACGCTGGTCGTGGTGCATTTGGCGGGCGTGCTGTTTGAGAGCGTGGTGCATCGGGAAAATCTGGTGCGCGCCATGTGGACCGGACGCAAGAAAGTCATCGAGTGATCATGGCGCCAGCAGGGTATCGCGGCGCAATTGTTTTACCTGTTAATTGGAGACCGGATGATGAAGAAAATTTCGATTGCAATAATGCTCGCGGGATCAATGCTGCTGGCAGGCAGTGCCGGCGCGGCGGCCGTGGACGAACTGCTGCAAACCTACGCCGGTCAAGGCGCGGGCGCGGCGGACCCGGGAGCGGCCAACACTCTGTGGACCCGGGAATTTCGCCCGGCAGGAGCCGACCAGGATCGCTCCTGCGCCACCTGTCATACCCGGAATTTGCGCCAAACGGGTAAGCATGCCAAGACCGGAAAACCCATCGATGCGATGGCGCCCAGCGTCAACGGCAAGCGTTTAACCGATGTCAAGCATATTGAAAAGTGGTTTGGACGCAATTGCAAATGGACCCTGGGCCGGGAATGCAGCCCGCAGGAAAAGGCAAATTTTCTGGCCTTTATCCGTGGTAGTTGAAATCCAGTATCAATCTGTGTGGAGATGTGACATGAAAGAAAAATTGGCAATATTGATCACCACTCTGGCGCTTGCCGGCGTCGCGGGCGAAGTGTTTTCCAGTGATGACGACGAACACCGGGGCGCTGCCTGGGGCAAAACCGCGGATGTGGCGGCGGTCAGTAATGAGCAATACCGTGCGGAATGCGCTTCCTGCCATCTGGCGTATCCCCCTGGCCTGTTACCGGCGGCGTCCTGGGAAAAAATCATGTCCGGGTTGAGCGACCATTTTGGCGACAATGCCGAACTCGCGCCGGATGTGACCAAGGCGCTTACCGCTTACCTGGTAGCCAATGGCGCGGACCGCGTTAACTACCGGCGTTCGGTGAAGTTTGCCCGTTCCGCGGGTAATAGCGCGCCGTTGCGCATCACGGAGATTCCTTATTTTCGGAAAGAACATCGTGAGATTCCCGCGCGCATGATCAAGACCAACACGCAAGTGGGCAGTCTCAGTAATTGCAGTGCTTGCCACCAGCGTGCGGAAGCGGGATCATTCAGCGAACGGGAAATTACCATTCCCGGCTATGGCCGCTGGGACGACTGACGCAATGGGTCGCGGTAGGATCACAACTTTTGGGTGACGTCGCCATGCAGATGACAAATTTTCTGATTCGGCTTGGTTTGCTGCCGTGCTTGCTGCTGACAGTGGTGCCGCCGGTGGTTGCCAGGGACTTGGACCATGACGATGCCCGAGAATTGGTGCAACACGGTGAGATCTTGCCGCTGGAGAACCTGCTCACGCAGGTAAAGAAGACCTATCCGGGCAAAATTCTGGAAGTCGATTTGGAACGCAAGGCGGGAAAATTGATTTATGAGCTTGAAGTGCTCGATGCGGAGGGCAAAGTCTGGGAACTGAGGTTTGACGCCGCCAGCGGTAAACTACTGCAACAGGAACTGGAGGATTGATGCGATTGCTGCTGGTGGAAGACGATACCGATCTCGCCCAGGGACTGAAGAAGGAACTGATGCGGTCCGGATTCGCCGTGGATGTAGCCGATAACGGCATCGATGGTGAATTCATGGGCAGCGAGGAACCCTATGACGCCGTGGTACTCGATCTCGGATTGCCGGGAAAGTCGGGTCTGGAAGTGCTGCGCGCCTGGCGCCAAGCCGGCAACAAGATCGCGGTGCTCATCCTGACGGCGCGCGATCAATGGCATGAGCGGGTGGATGGTTTCAAAGCCGGTGCCGACGATTATCTCGGTAAACCCTTTCACACTGAGGAGTTGGTTGCCCGGCTGCATGCTCTGGTGCGGCGCAGCAAACAGCAGGTGGGCGGCGACTTGACGGTAGGTGGCCTGCGTTTGGACGAGGAGCGTCAGGCAGTCATCGATGCACAAGGCGAGTTGCATCAACTGACCGGCACCGAATTTCGTTTGCTGCGTTACCTCATGTTGCACCCGGATCGGGTGCTTTCCAAATCCCAATTGACCGAGCATGTTTATGACTACGATTCCGACAAAGACAGCAATGTCATTGAGGTGTATATCAAGCGTTTGCGCCAGATCGTGGGTAAGGACATGATCCAGACGCGACGCGGCCAAGGGTACGTGTTTTCGGCGGAGGCATAGTGCATTCCCTGCAATATCGGCTGGGCGGAGGTTTATTCATCAGCCTGATTATCCTGCTGGGAATCCAATGGCTGCTGGTCACGGGTACCATCCGCTATTTGCTCGAAGAATATATACTCCATGAACTCGACCGGGAAGGTGAAGCGGTGCTGGCGGCGGTGGCATTTACCATCGAAGGGCGGCTCATCGTGGACAGCAGTCGCCTGCAGTCGGCATACAGTCAGCCTTTCTTCGGACACTATTTCGAAGTTTTTTACCAAGGTGGCGTCTATCGTTCCCGCTCTTTATGGGACTTGACGTTGATCCCGACCGTGTTGGGCGCGGGCGCATACACTTACGGCTACGAGGACGGCCCCGCAAATCAACATTTGTTGGTAAGCAGGCGGGGTTATCACAAGCAGGCGCATCAACTGACGATTGTGGTAGCCGAGGATATTTCCGGGCTGCAGCAAGACATCGCTCGTTTTCAATGGCGTTACGGTATGGTGTCCATTGCGGTCATGATCACGTTGGTGTTGCTGCAGGCGTGGGTAGTGCACCGCAGCCTGCGGCCCGTCGACGCGGCGCGCCGGCAGTTGCAGGAGCTGGAACGGGGGGAAATCAGTGCGTTGTCCGCCGACGTACCGCGGGAAATTGCACCCCTGATCCTGGAGATCAATCGCTTGTTGCTGGCGATGCGGCAACGCATGCAACGTTCCCGAAAGTCACTGGGCAATCTCGCTCACGGATTGAAGACACCGATTTCGGTATTGCAGCAATTACTGGCCAACGACAAGCTCAGCGCTGATACCCAACTGCGCCGGGATATGGGCGTCAATCTCGACAAGATTCGGCAGCTTACCGAGCGCGAGCTGAAACGGGCGCGCCTGGCGGGCGCCGACGTTTATGTGAAACATTATCCCGTAGCGGCGGAGATTCAGGGATTAATCGATACTCTGCTGGCGATTTACCGCGACAAGAACCTGCGCGTCGAGCAGGACCTGGATGCGCAGCTTCACGTCAACGTCGATCGGGAGGATCTGCTGGAGCTGTTGGGAAACCTGCTGGACAATGCCTGCAAATGGGCGGCGCACCAGGTGCGTATCAGTATGCATAAAGGCGCGACCTTGGTGATGACCATCGAGGATGACGGTCCCGGGGTTACGGCGCATGATTTTCAGACTCTGGTGCAGCGCGGCGCGCGTCTGGATGAACGCACTTCGGGCCATGGTCTGGGTCTGGATATCGTGCATGACGTGGTCCAGTCCTATCACGGTGATCTGGAATTTTCGGCGTCTCCGGCGCTGGGTGGGCTTCAGGTCAAAATTATTCTCCCTACTTAAATTGTTTTATTATATTAATGCGATCGAGTCGTGGTCTTTTCATTTATAATTCGCCAATGATGATAAGTACTACTGCCATCGATCCTCCAGTCCCGGCGGGAATGGGAGGAGGCCCTGGTAATTCCACTAGAAAACTTGTTTAATTACATGTCAGATAATTAAAAAATAGTATTATGTAAAGTTATTATCGGGGTTAGGATTTCGGTACGGATGAATAAAGCGGGACATGGTTATGTGGGCAAGAAACATTATTACGTTTGGTTTGTTGGTAGCACCCGTGGTCGGCCTGGCCGAGCACCCGAGGGACTACGACTATTACAATGAAATCACCAGTATTACCGGCGCGGGTGCGAGTGAAGCCAAACACGAGTCCGGTCCCGCGGTCAATGCGGAACCAGTGCCGGTTACGGGATCTGTCAGCGAATCCGCCAGCGGTGCGCGCAGTGCCCAGGATCTTGATTTAGAGTTGATTAATCTCTTTTCGAAAGGCAGTACTGGCGCCCCGGACGCGCAAACAAACAAGCCATCAACAGCCAAGCCTGCAAGCGTCACGGTAAAGCAGGAAAAGACGGATGTCAGCGCTCCTGCCGCCAAGGCTCCCGCATCGAAGAAACAAGTCATCTCGCCCGTCGACAAGGCCCGCCTTGGGGAGATGTTGTCCCCGCGCAGTGTTGATGAGTTATTTGGCGCGGCGCCCAAAGAGCGGGAATCCGCAACTGCCACAACTGCCACAACTGCCTCGGATCGGGATAACGCCCAACCGGCAACCCGGCAAGCCGTGACCCCGGTGGAAAAAGCGCGTGTCGGAGAGATGCTGGCGCCGCGCAATGTGGACGAATTATTTGGCGCCAAACGGCAAGATCAAAACAGCGACACCGCGGCCACCGAGGTGGCGCGAGAAACCGCGGCGTCCCCCAAGCGCCGTGCGGCGACAGTGACCGTGGTACGCCGGGGCACAGGCGTACCGGTACGTGGCGGCGCGGCCGATGATACGATCAGGGAAGTGGTCGAGCTGGTGGAGCTGGAGCGCAGTGGCAATGCCGGCATCGCCAAACCGTTCGCGCTGCCGGACCGCAAGCTGTCGGCGGGTACCGCGCTGGAAGAAAAGCACGGCGCGCCATCCGAGTACGAGTTGCTGGGCATGGAGACCGAGGGTGCGGCGCGTGCCGGTGCCCGGTCCGATGACGGCCTGGAGCCTGAAGTCCACGCACTGGATGTCGGGGCAGATACCGTCACGCAAAACCAGTCAGCGGTTATTTCCGCACGGCCCCAAGGGCAAGAAGAAATTGGTGAAATTGTGGATTTGGTTTCCGGCAAATCACGGACGCGTGAAGCGCCCGTGAGCAAGCGAGCCCCATCCCCCGCTTCATCCAGAAATACAAAGGTCACCAAACCCAAAACGGTGAAAGCAACGAAAGCCACCCAGACATCCAAGGTGGTGGCGGCGCCCGCTCGACGGCAGGACCGTTCTGTTGCCGCTGGTGCTGATCTGGCGAAATCCGGCGGTGAGGCAGCGCGCGCGGATAGTCTGAGCAGGGTGACGGTGGACGCCATACCGGCGCCAAAATTTAAGATTTCCCGGAACAAGAAAACCGACGCACCCAAGGGGCTGTACGTGTTTGGGCCGACCAAGCCGGGCAGTAAATTGGAGGATATCGCCGACAGTCTGATTCCCGCCGATGATATCAGTCTCAATCAGATGATGTGGGCGATGTATGTGCAAAATCCCGGCGCGTTTATCAACGGTGATATCTGGCGTTTGCGGGATTCTTACCTGCTCAATGTGCCGAATCTGGAAGATCTGTACCGCATCGGCACTGTGGAAGCGGATGAGCAGATGAGCCGGATGCGCAGTAAGTCCAATGTGAGCAACCGTCTATAGCATACCCCCTCCAGGGCAGTGTTTTCAGCCCTGGACCAGCGTTTTTGGCTTGATGGTCGCATGACTATACGCTTCCCGGATATGCTATCATGCGCCATTGCCACTTGGAGCGCACCGCGATCGCTTTTTCCCTATGGATACTACCGCGCGTCTATTGATTACCTGCCCGGACAAACCGGGTATCGTCGCCGCTGTCGCCACGTTTCTCTACCATCATGGCGCCAATATTACATCCCTGGATCAGCACACTACCGATCCTGAAGGTGGCATGTTTTTCATGCGTCTGGAATTTCAGACGCCACACCTGGATGTGTCGCGTACCCTCCTGGAAAGAGCTTTTGCCGATGCGGTGGCGCGCCAGTTCGCCATGGATTGGCGCATCACTTATGCGGTCGCGCCCAAGAATATCGCGATTCTGGTATCGCGCCATGACCATGCGTTACTGGAGATTCTGTGGCGTTGGTCCCGGGGACAATTGCCGGGCACCGTAACCATGGTCATTTCCAATCACCCGGATCTGGAAACGGCGGTAAGAAATTTCGGCGTGCCGTTTCATCATGTGCCGGTCGAGCGCGACAATAAGGCTCAAGCTGAATCCCGCATGCTGGAACTGATGCGCGGCAATGCCGATGTGGTTATTCTTGCGCGTTATATGCAAATTCTATCCGGCGCCATGATCCAGCAGTATGCGCACCGCATTATCAATATTCACCATTCTTTCCTGCCGGCTTTCGTAGGGGCGGACCCGTATCAGCAGGCCTATGATAAAGGCGTCAAGCTGGTGGGTGCCACTGCCCATTACGTTACCGAAGAGCTGGATATGGGCCCGATTATCGAACAAGATGTGGTGCGCGTGTCGCACCGCCTGCAGCCCGCTCACTTGCGTGAATTGGGCCGTGATGTGGAGCGCAATGTGCTGGCGCGCGCCGTCAAATGGCATCTTGAAGACCGTATCGTCGTGTACGGCAACCGCACCGTCGTCTTCAACTGAAACTCCAATCCAACTCAAGTATATTACGCATGAATCAAACCTCTGGATCTGAACCCATATCCCGCCTGACGGTGGACGGCAGAGAGCTTGTTATTTTAGGGACCGCGCATGTGTCGCGGGCCAGTGCGGAGTCTGTGCGCCGTCTGTTGGAGGAGGAAACCTTCGACGCGGTGGCGGTGGAGCTTTGCCCCAGCCGCTACAATGCGTTGTTGAATCCAGACTTGTTGGCGAAAATGGACCTGTTTCAGGTAATCAAAGAGGGTAAGGTGGCGATGGTCGCCGCGAATCTCGCACTCGGAGCCTACCAGCAGCGCATGGCAGAGCAGTTCGGTATTGAACCCGGCGCGGAAATGCGCATGGCGGTAACGCTTGGTCAGGAGAAAAATCTGCAGATTCTGCTGGTTGATCGCGAAATCGGCACCACGCTGAAGCGTATCTACCGGAACGTGCCCTGGTGGCGGCGCATGTATCTGTTGTCGGGATTGCTGGTGAGTCTGGTGTCCAACGAGGAGGTTTCGGAAGAAGAAATCGAACGTCTCAAGGAAGGGGACATGCTGGAGTCCGCGTTCGCGCAATTCGCCGAACAATCACAGCAATTGTATGAGCCGTTGATCGCTGAGCGTGATCGCTATATGGTGGCGCGTATCCGCGAGGAGTTGGCGGTGAGCAGTGCCCGGCGCATTCTGGTGGTGATCGGCGCCGGCCACATGAAAGGCATGCTCGAAACCTTGGGCGGCGATACCGGTACTCCCCGTGAGACCATTGAGGCATTGGACCGCATCCCGCCCGCCAGTCGCTGGCCCAAGATGATTCCATGGTTGGTGGTGTTGCTGATCATCACGGGGTTTATCATCGGCTTCCAGCGCAGTCCCGCCATGGGTTGGGACATGGTGGTTGATTGGGTAGTGATCAATGGAGGGCTTGCCGCTTTGGGTGCGCTGATCGCCGGCGCGCATCCGCTGACTATCCTTAGTGCGGGGGTGGCCGCGCCGATCACCTCATTAAATCCAACCATTGGCGCCGGCATGGTGACCGCGGCGGTGGAGGTATTTCTCAAGAAGCCGCGTGTGGAAGATTTTGGGCGCTTGCGCAAGGATACAACTTCAGTGATGGGGTGGTGGCGCAATCGAGTCAGTCGAGTGTTGCTGATATTCATGCTCTCGAGTCTGGGATCCGCGATCGGTACCTATGTCGCAGGATTCAAGATTTTCGACAAGCTCGTGTCCTGATGCTAGACAGGGATAAGGGGTGCGGCAAAGTTCACCGGGAAACCTCCGGCGTTTATCGCAGGGGTCTTTACTGGCGCTAAACCTCATCTATACTAATTAATACCAAAGCGAAGGCAGGGTAGGGGGATGAATGTTGATTAAAGTGGTGCTCCAGGCGTTGGTGGTAGCGGTTCTGTCGGTTCCGGCAACTGTTGCGCGTGTCCATGCCGAGGAACCGGCGCAGCAAACGGAGCGGCCACTGGTGTTGGGGTTGTTGCCGTCGATCAGTCCGGTTTCCTTATTTAAACGGTTTTCACCTCTGGTTGATTATATTAACAGCAATTTGAAAAGCAATATCATTCTGGAAACCGCACCGAATTTTGAAGAGTTTCAGAAGCGTACCAGCGCACGCATGTACGACATTCTTTTGACCGCGCCGCATTTTGTGATTCCGGCTCTTGACTCCGGGACTTATGAACTGATTGCTACACCCAACAACAAGTTGACCGCCCAAATCGTGGTATTGAAAAAGAGCAAGATAAAAACCGTCGGTGATCTGGCGGGAAAAGTGGTCGCCACACCGGAAGTGGAAGCACTGGTGACCAAGGCGGGCGTCAAGCTGCTGGAAAGCAAGGGTCTTACCGGGGACAAACAACCGGTGTACATGGCATTGCCAACGCACAACGCAGCCTACCAATCGGTACTGGGCAAGGAAGCTGATGCGGCTATAATCTCCGTTAATGTCGCGAACAAGGCCAATCGGGAAGGCGCGGATTTCCGCATCATCGCGGAAAGCGAGGAATTGCCCGGGGTCGGCATTCTGGTGGCCAAGGACTTGCCGCAGGAATTCAAGAATAATTTGCAGAATTTTTTGCTGGCCATGGATAAAAAGCCCGATGGCAAAAAAATACTGGTGCAGATCGATCATCCGGGATACAGCAAAGTCACGCCGGAAGCCTATCAACCGATGCGCATCTATCTGGCGGAATAGTTAGAGGTGCGCCTCCCCAGGTTGTGGGCGCCCATGAGTTTCGCCACGCGTCTGATCGTGGCGGTGTTGTGCGTGCTGTTCGTGATGTTGACGTTGCTGGTCTGGAACAGCGTGCGTCTGATCAGCTCCAGTCATGGCGCCTTGTTCCAGCAGCAAGTCAATCAAACGACCTCTATTCTCGCCAACTCCCTGGCCGCCGGTCTGGCGTACAATGACCGCGCCAGTCTGGAAGACGCCTTGTCCCTGCTGAAAAAAAACAAAAGCGTGGCCTATGTGGCGGTATACAACCGGTTCGGTGAAACCATGGCCGGTTTTGGCCAGGTACCGACAACGGAACATCTCGATCGCTACTACAGTCAGGCCATGATGGATGGAGTTTTCGATGTAAAACGTAATATCTCCATCGCGAATCAGAATCTGGGAGCTTTGGCGATTGGCTACAGTGTCGCGGAAATCATGCGCATCACCGCAGCCACCCGGTTTCAGAATACCATGATCGCCATCGCCGCGCTGATCGCCTCTGTTTCCCTGGTGGTGATCTTTGGATTCCTTCTTACCCGGGGTCTGCGTCAGGTGGAGCAGGGAGCCATGGCGCTGCGTACCGGTGATTTCAGTTATCGGATTCGCTCCCGTATTGGCAGTGGCAGCGATATCGAGAATCTTGCGCACACCTTCAATTCTCTGGCGCAGCACCTGCAGGATACCCAGCAAGCTCTGGAATATGAGCGTGCCGCATTGGTCATGGAAAGTTTGCGCCTGTCGACGTTGATTAATGGTATCAACGCGGTGGTCTGGGAGGCGCCGTTGAGTGGTGTCTGGCGGTTCAGCTATGTCAGCGAGAATGTGCAGCAGTTGGTTGGATTTGAACACGATTGCTGGCTGGAAAAGGACTTTTTTCGAAACCAGATACACGCGGAGGATGCGGAACGCGTGATTTCATTGTTGCAGTTGTCGCGGGGCCCGGGTGTCTCGTTTTCGCTGGATCACCGGTTGCGTAACAACGCCGGCGACATGATGTGGTTGCGGCACATTTGCGTGACGGAACAGAATGGCAGCGGCGATCAACTATTGCGCGGCTTGATGTTCGATATCAGCGAGAGCAAGGAAGCGGAGGCGCACATGGTGTTTCTTGCCGAGCATGACGCATTGACCGGACTGATCAACCGACATAAATTCCAGGTGGAATTGATGCGTCAAGTGTCGTATGCCGAGCGTTATCAGCATCATGGCGTGTTGCTGTTCCTGGATCTTGATCAATTCAAGTATATCAATGACTCTTATGGTCATCATGCGGGTGACGAATGTTTAGTGCAGGTGTCGGCTCGATTGAAACGCGCACTGCGCGCCACGGATATTCTGGGTCGCCTGGGTGGTGACGAGTTCGGCATCATTCTGCCGGAATGCGAGGAGCTCGACGCCAAGGCCATGGCGCGTAATCTTCTCGAAACCCTGTCCAGCAGTGAAATAATGGTGCGTGGCGCCACCAGTACGCGGGTCAGCGCCAGTATCGGCATGATCAGTTTTCCTCAGCCCGATCAGTCGCCCAGCGAGTTGCTGGCCTCGGCGGATGCCGCCATGTATATGGCGAAAGACGCCGGCCGCAACAGTTTTCATTGGTACACGAGCGCGGACAAAGGCGTGGAACGCATGTATGCGCAAGTGCATTGGGAGGACAAGATACGCACTGCACTCGCGCACGAGGGTTTTGCGCTCTATTGCCAACCGGTCTATGATTTGCGCAACAATCAGATCGTACATCATGAAGTATTGTTGCGTATGGTGGACGCGGACGCCAAGTTGATTTTGCCCGGTGCGTTTCTGGACACCGCGGAGCGCTTCGGTCTGATACGCGGCATCGATCGCTGGGTGATGGAGACCAGTATTCGCTTGCAGGGTGAGAGCGTTCGCAACGGCGCGCCGGTGTCCCTGGCAATCAATGTTTCCGGTCGCTATTTCGGGCAGCCGGATGTCCTGGAATTCGTTAAAAATATGATAGCTCAATATGGCGCTGATCCCCGTTGTTTGATTTTCGAGGTTACGGAAACCGCGGCGGTGGAAAATGTCGCCTATGCCCGACGCTTTATCGAAGCGCTGCGCGCAATGGGCTGCCGTTTCGCGCTCGACGATTTTGGCGTTGGTTTCTCCTCTCTGCACTATTTGAAAAATCTCAATGTCGATTTCGTGAAAATCGACGGCAGCTTTATTCGCAATGTCAACGACGACGCCACCGACAAGATGTTTGTCAAGGCCATCACCGAACTGGCCAGCGCGCTCAACATCATGACCATTGCCGAGTTCGTCGACTCCCAGGCGGTTAGCTCGATGTTGGTGGATTTAAACGTCGGCTATGGGCAGGGCTACCATCTCGGCAGACCCATGCCCATTGGCGATATTCTGCGCCCCTCGGTTACCCACTGATAGAGTCCCCGGCACCGGCGCTACCGTCGGTCCAGGTCTTTCTTGCCATGCGTTACATGCTGGTAATTCCTGGAGCAATCCGAATATCTGGACGATAACCCTATAAAGTAGCATAGGTATAGTAGTCCGGTATAAGTTCATCAGCTTTCATGATAAGGACCTGCAGGGATAAATTAATGTTGCGTTGGTGTTTGTTGTTCTTTGTGGTTGGCCTGATGACGCCGCTGCTTGCGTCAGCCCTGGGCGTGGGAGAACTGGTCGTCACATCGCATCTGGGTGAACCCCTGGATGCCACTATTGATTTGGAGCTGACACCAAAGGAAAGTCTGGATCAGATCACCGCGCGCGTGGGCTCTGCAGAGCTGCACAATCAGCTGGGGCTGAGCTATGCGTCGATCCTGGGCAAGATTCACATCGCCAAGCACGCCACTGAAGGCGGGGCGCGTTTGCAATTGCGAACAGCGCAGCCGGTGGACGAGGTCATCGTTAGTTTCGTACTGCAAGTGAGTTACGGCGAGAGTCATGTGTTGCGGGAATTTACCGCGTTTCTCGATCCGCAGACAGCGCCCGAGCCGGTGCCCGTAAATGCATCGTCCGCGACGTCACCGGGGGGGGGTGCCACGGTTCGGCAACGTCAATCGGCGCCTGCGGATACGACACCCGCGCCACGACAATCAAGTCCGGCAAGTTCCGGGGTAGTGTCCAGCACCGCAGTCCCGACTGCACCCGCGCGGCACGCGCGCGCGGCTCCCGTTACCACGACCACTACTACGCGCGTGGTGGTGCAGGATGTGGCGCCCGCCACCCCGAAGCAGCACGCCACTGCGCGCAAGGGCAAGTCGCGACCGGGAAAATATGGCGTCGTTGACGGTGTCGAAACCTATGGCCCGACATTGATCAGCGACAGTCTTGGTTTTATCGGACGCAAGTTCCGCCCGGACAAATCCGTCAATCTCAATCAATTGATGCTGGCGCTCTATCGACAGAATACCGATGCATTTGTGGCGGGCAATATCAATCGCCTCAAGGCCGGGTATTATTTACAGTTGAAAGATCCCGACGATATCGCATCCATCAGCAGGAAAGAGGCGGCGCGCCAGGTTGGTACCCATAACAGGGTCTGGCGTTCCGGCGCATCGTTACCATCGCCGGTGACCGCAGCCAACGATCAAAAGAATTCCAGTGGCAAAGGTGTCCGTAAGGTACCGCCCAGAAAGAACTCCAAACTGGATGGTGCCGCTACCTCGAAGGCGCGCAACACCAAGAACCGCAAGCCGGTACACGTTGCCGAGCGCGATTTCAGCAGGGATGCCGGCCACGAGTCGCAGGTGTCGCCGACCCGGGCCGTGGAAATGCTGGGCACGCAACGGATACCGGGGGCGGAACAGGCATATATAGAGGATCGCGTGGCGCTAATGGAACAACGCTTGCTGGAACTGCAGGAAGTATATGCGTCTAAGACATTGTTGGTGGCGCAGCTGGAAACACGGCGCGGACAACCTGCGCTGGCGCCACAGACGGTCCCCATTGCCGCTATCGTTCCCGTACCCATTGTCGAGACGTCTGCAAGATTCACCATACCGGGTACGGAGGATGGCGGGGCAAGTACTGACGCGACGGCAGCAACCCCGATTGATCAAGAAACGGTACCCGGCACGGAGTCGGTACCAGAGGCAAAGGTCGCGACCCGGCAGGAATCCCGGAGTGAGCCACCCGGCACACCGGAATCCTCGCTGCTCAAAACAATACTGCTGGTGGCGGGTTTTGTTGCGGTGTTGTGTGGCGTGTTCGTCGCCATCTGGTTGAGGTACCGGCGCCCCAGTCCCGGGAAGGCGCCTGTTTTTCAGCATTATGCTGAAATTCCGGTGTTGGATGATGCTGAGGATCTTGATGCCAAAGCGGTCGCGGACAACCATGAAGCCGCGGGTTTTAACCCGTTGGATACCATGGTCGCGGCAAAGCTTTCCGTAATGCGTGGTGATTCGGAACATGCCATCGAGATGTTGAAGCATTCCCTGGTACGTGACCCACGCAATGAAGAATATCGCATCGTGCTGCTGGAAACGTTGTACAAAGCCAAGAATTCCTCCTTGTTTGGTTTGCACGCGAATATCTATG
>JAHECY010000126.1 GCA_024641505.1 Gammaproteobacteria bacterium | reverse complement strand
GCATAAAATGGTTACGATGAGGAGTGACGTGAGCCGACAGCAGTATTTTCACCATTGCCGGGGAAGTAATCCGATATTACATATCTGGAAACGTGCCCACTCGGGGATGACACAATAGATGCTCGTGAGCTAAATTGATTTTAATGTCTGGAGATGACAAATGACCAGCACGGTTGATTTTCAAGCACTTTCGATAGCGGTACTGACAGTGTCAGATACTCGCAATGAAGTTACTGATACCTCGGGAAAAGCGTTGATCGATGGACTGACGACCGCAGGTCATCAGTTGGCGGCACGGCAGATCTTACCCGACGACAAATACCGAATACGGGCCCAAGTCGCCACATGGATCGCGGATGACGCCATTCAAGTCATTTTGATCACAGGCGGAACCGGACTTACCACCCGGGATATTACCCCCGAGGCGGTGGCGCCACTTTTTGATAAAGCGATTGACGGTTTCGGAGAAGTCTTCAGGGCGGTGTCACTTCAAGAGATTGGCACATCGACCATTCAATCGCGGGCCATCGGCGGTATTTCCAATGCGACCCTGATCTTCTGTCTGCCTGGTTCCACGGGTGCCTGCCGCACCGCCTGGGACCAGATTTTGCGGTTTCAGCTCGACATTCGCAATCGCCCATGTAACTTTGTGGAAATCATGCCGAGACTGCGCTGATTTTCCCGCCATCACGGCAAGCCCGCGGCCGTCGCGCGTTTGCCAAAAGCTCCGTTTGTCCGGCACCGTCATTGAGCATATAGCGTTGACCGCCGCGCCAGTCACCGATGTCAACGTATAGTGTACGGAAATATTTGCGTCGTATCCCGATAATGTTGGTTGTTTAATACGTAGAAAAAACAATAAGATAGCAAATAACTTCTGACATATTACCGTTCGCTACATGGGGCGTGCTTATCATGCCGAATAATTACATTAGAATAATTGATTTTATAGGCGGCGATGGTATTATGTAAAAAGGTTGTCCTTTGTACATTAAAAATGGTGTTGAATATGAGTCGCGATAATAATTCTCTGGATGTCAGCCGTCGTAATTTCCTGCGTCAGGCTGCTTACATTACTCCCGCTGTTTTAACGTTAAACGCTGTACCAATGGCGGCCAAGGCGGGTAGCTATCACCTCCAAGGAGGGGTAAGTGCCGGTAAGGATAAATGCGGTGGCCAGTCATTGGGTGATGATCTTAAAACGTCTGCGGAACATCCCCAAGCCACATTCAACGGCAACTTCGGCTGCACCAATATCAAGAAGTTTCTGTTCTAAAGCAGACTAAGTTCTTAGTAAGCCGTGGCCGGCATGGGCGGTCAGCCACGGTAAGTGCGTGTTGGCGTGTTCTCCTCAGCCAGTTTTTAGGCATAGCGATATGCCTTTTTTTTTGTCCTGCGGAGTCCGTTCACTAGACTGAGGGATCATGGTTTACCAAGGGCAGCAGCCGTTTGCGTCAAAGCCCCCGGCGCTTGTTGCTGACCGGTGGCGCGATATCTGTATAACTGTGATTTTCTTGGTTTATTGATGCTCACTCTGATGGGCGCTGTCTCGGTATTTGTACCCGAAATCACCCATGAGAGGATATCAATCGGATGACTAGGGAGGAGTTCCAGATTTCTTCCGACTGCCGATTACATCAAATATCAAGCCTGACAGCGCATTAAATCGACCAACGCGGAAGATTAATCGAAAAACCGCCACCGATTTTACCCGGCGTGTTTCTCGCAAGCGCGGCAAGAACAATGCGGCGGTTAGCGCGCGCAATAAAAAAGACAGAATAAATACATTGCATAAACTGCTGGCCCAATGAATGTCCATGCCGAAAAGATTGAAGTCACGGGGCAGCAGGTATCCCAGGTAACCCCCCAGCATGGCGCCGAGAAAGGTGCCGGTATTTGCCATAACATTATGTATGGCAAGAAAAGTCGCACGTTTATGCGTTGGTATGAGTTCGTAGAGGAAGTTACATGTGCTTAAACTGAAACCCGCCCAGACAAAGCCGCTTATGATTTGAGTGAACGCGAGGTAATAAAAATTCGTGGAGAATAACCAGAGGAAAGGGATAGCGGGAATGGTCATGCCGCATAAAGTCATTACCAGACGGTTTCCAAACAGGTCAGATATTGCGCCCCAACGGTTCAAAGTGAAAAATTGAATCAATACTGAACCCGCCGTACAGGTCATGAATTGAAAATAGGTAAACTCCAGATCACGCAGCAGGTAAACAGAGAAAAAAGGCGAAGCGATCGCGACCGAGAATTGGATTACGGCAATAAACAGGGAAAAGCGCAATACCGGTGCATTTCGTATCTGCTGCCACCAGTTCTTGTTGGTGGGAATTTCCAGTACTGCCACATGCCCCGGTGGATCGTACATTTGGGCAAGGTGGTAAACGGAAACCAGACGTGCGACAAAAGCGATGGAAAATACCACAAGATATCCCGTCATCGTCATATCGAGTTTTGCAAAGTAATGTAATACCAGACCCGCTATCACCAGCGACAGGAAAGACGTAATGCTGGAAATACGCGTACGGCGCGCGAAAAATCGGCCACGTCTGCGTTCCTCGACCAGATCCCCCATAAGGCTCGACCATTGCAAGGCGGCAAGATTACCGCATGCATAGTATGTGATGACGGTGATGATCAGCAGCTCCACCGCGTATTGCGGCAGCACCAGTGGTAGCGCTGCAATAGGTATCCACACGAATCCCTGCAAGGTCGCACCGGCAATGATGATAGCCTTGCGTTTTCCGGTCTTGTGGCCCAGCCACGCCGAGAATACCTGGGCAAATGACGCCAGCAACGGTGGCACTGAGGCGAGAAAGCCGATTTGCGAGGTTGAGGCTTTAAGGAATAAGGCAAAAGCGGAAAAATAGGTTTCACCACCACCCGCCATAACGGCATAAGCCGCACCATCCTTGATGGAGTGTCTCAGGGAATTATTTACCGCAGGGTCGCGGGAGTAGCGGCGGGGCACAGATGACAACCTGATTAGTAATTTATACTGTAGATGTTTGCGGATTACCGTTTGAAATCTTTAGCGGTTTTCTTCTGCTGATGATACACGAAACAAACTGATGAGCACTGCTTGTAGGGCCACAACTTATTGTACAGCCGGGAGATTTACCAATATCGATGGTCGTACCCGTTGGCAGGTTCGCGCTGAAATTAAGATGCGTCCGAACGCCTGAATTGCGGGAACTCAGTCGTCGAGCAAGTTTAGGACTTTTTGCCCGGTCGCTTTGACCTGTGCTTTGGCCGCAACGACACACTTATCGACTTCCCTGGCTTCCGGCCCCATGAGCAGACATTCCGCGATAATTTTGCGCCGCAACTGATGGTCCGTCTCCAGTTGCTTGACGGTGTATCCGCCACAAGCGTTCAAGGCCGATGCCAGCAGGAATATCATCAGGGGTTTATGTACCGAAGGCATTGGTGGTAGTTCCGTGTGGCGCTGTGTTGACAGCATTATCGGCAGCACCCTCCGAATAATGAGTGGTAGTACCGCGATTCTCCGGTGTTTTGTTAGAGGCATATTTCCACTAATAATAAAATGTATTTAGCGATATTTATCAATGTGTTGGTTGTCGTTGTAAGTTACGTGATGAACTTATCACAGGGTTTCCGCCCCGGTTCACGGTAATGAAGCGTACATAAGGTAATACTCAAACACTGGACAAACGCTGCAATAACCACGATTCAAGGGGAACGCTATGACTGTGACTGGCAAAAATAGGCTGCGCCAAAGCAATGCCGCTGAATATTACGAGGACAGTGCATCAAACACCAACATGCAACAACAGTTGGTAAAAGAACAAAATCTGCTCGATGTGTTCACGACACTTAACGATAGCGTCAAGATTCGGGAGCAATTTCTGGACTGCATTCAAAGTTTGTTAGTGCGCCACAGAGGCAAGGGTCGTTATCCAGAACGCGCGGCTATTCTTACGGCGCTTACCATGATGCAGAACAACCGGGATTTACTTAAAATTCTGGACCAGGGTAAAAACAGTTTGCAGCGGAGTTGGCTGCAGGGGATTCAGGATTTTACCCAGGTCCTGGTGCGCGCATCAGTCGGCTCGGTCAATCCTACTCATATAGCCATGATCACTGCGGTTAAGAAAGCGTATGAACGTTTATATTCGGATCAACGCCTGAGTCCGGTATTTAAAACCTTGATCAGCCAGTTGCAGTTTCCGCTGTTGAAATTGGCGTTTTTAGACAAGTTGTTTTTGCAAAAAGACACGCATCCCGCCAGTATGGTTTTAAGAAAATTGATTCAAGCAGGTTCCCGCTGGAGCAACGTAAAGGATTTTCGTGCTGATGCGGAGTATGTCGAAAGTATTCACGTGGTCTCCAAAATTATCGACGAATTTGTCGATGACAATGCTGTGTTTGATGAGATCATCCAGCAGTCAGGCTTATTCAACAAGGAAATGCTCCCGGTGCCGCAAGCATCGAGTGCGGTAGTGGCGACGGCTGCTGAAGCAGGGCAGGAGGCGGTTGACGCCGCCGCAGCGTCATCTCCAGTGGCGGAAACAGCAGTGGTTGATCCTGTCAGCCGGTTGGTAAACGAAATGATAGCCGGTCATGATCTACCGCAGGACGTGCGGCAGTTCCTCACGGGCACTTGGCGCATGATAATGACCAAATCGAGACGTCAATATGGTGAACAACATGTGGTATGGCGCATGGCGGTAGACGTAATCGAGCGTGTTGTGTGGTGCTATCAGCCGAAACCGTCAATGCAGGACAAAGACATGCTAAGAAGCATGTTTCCAAAGCTACTGCTGGACATCGAGGATGGATTGCGCACGATCATGCATAACCGGCGTGAGAAGGAGAGTCTGTTCGCATTATTGATGCAGAAATACACGATGCACCTCACGGAAATCTATCGTTATAAATAGTTGCAGGGTGGCGGTGCACAGCCAGGGAGGTAGGTAAAAAGTCCCATAATTCAACTAATTATTGGGTGCGTTTGACGGCGGATAAAAGTCTGACAGTTCGGGTGCGTTTGCTTTTCAGGCCTGAATACCCTTGGTATAATTTCCCCAGATGGCATGTTATGCTGAACCGGCTAACCGCGAGAATGTCATCAGGAACGAGTTTTAGGAGGAGATGAAATTATGCAGAAAAAAGGGGGAGTGACATTAGCCTTGGCGGCGTTGGCTTGTGGAGTCATCGCGGTTCCGGTTGCTGCGCTTGTCAATATCGGTCTGGGCATGGTATTGCTTAGCCTGCCGATATTTCTGATCTATAAGGCGAGTTGACCAGTTTTATAGTTGAAGTACATGCAAACAGCCCCGCAAGCGGGGCTGTTTGCGTTGTAGTGTCAGGCTCACGGAGCCACTAACTCTTGTACGGAGAGCTGTTGTCATGGCTGAGATCGATACGCCAAACACGCCGAACGTCACACCGGTAAGAAAACCCAAAACCAAATATAAAGAAAAACCGCGCGAAGAATTTTCTCGGCAACAGAATTATTGCTGCGCGATCTGCCGTCATATTCTCACAAGTTCAGCGGCAGCTCTTGTAAAGGATGGCAACCACTTCCACGATCGCGTCAACCCTGACGGCAGGCGATTCCTGATCGCCTGTTTCCGGGAAGCACCCGGATGTCAGATCAGCGGTCATCCCGTGATGGCCAATAGCTGGTTTGATGGTTACTACTGGAGTTTTGCGCTTTGTGCAAACTGTTCCTGCCAAGTGGGATGGCATTATACAGGTGACGAGGAATTTTATGGATTAATGATTGAACAGATAGTGGATTGCCAGACGGGAAGCGCTGGTTAAGGTTCCGATGAATTCGATAACTCAGACGCATAGGGTTTTTCATCGAGATAGGCGAATGCCATGAATGTATACCATAAGGCGACAATAATCTGGCCTCCGAGGGGCAACATTATCATCAATATTCCCATAATTATCCAACCGTCACGAATCTGATGTTTTCTCCGTTGATATTCAGCACCGATAGTGTAGCCCATGTCCTATTCCCCTTGATGATGATAAATATAAGTGTGTCTCAGACTTAAAATGTATCGGATGAGGGGTTTGGATCATGAGGTTTGACAGCAGGTATCTTTCTTCCCGATTGAAGAAATTTCCCACAAGGTAATAGACACGAAGATTCTGATGACTACGCGGGAGAAAGCGCAAACAACCCAGTCGCTAAAAAAATGCCGAACTGAATACCTCGACGCTATTCGAAATAACGCGTTATCTGGAAGCCAACATGGGTGAAACCGTCCGAGGAAGACTTCCAGCGGATGCCGGTGTAGGCAAGTTCCGCCTGTAAAGCCCAGAACTCACCCTGGAAATATGCTGCACCCAGGTTCAATCCCCATTGTAGTGCATTACCGTTAAAGGATTCGCGCTGATCCGTTGTCGTAAAGCTTACACGTTTGTTATCCCCACGATAAAAAATGGGGGTGAGGAAAGGGCCGCCGTAAAACAGTACATCATCGGTATAGCGATAACCGCCAATACCCGCGATATCCAGCATCAGCGTTTGCATTTCATTGACATAGCTGGGATTTCCGGCGGTGCTGGTTTTGTCTTCCGCATAGGCGACACCGACGCTTGTGGCTAAAGAAATGTCGCCCTGTTTGGCTGAACGAAGATCAGGCCCCCGATATTGGTATTTCGCCTTAATGGCGGGGTAACCCTGCAGACCTTTGGATAAATTCGGCATGCTTTGAATCTGTACTTCCAACTTCGGCTTCGGGCTGTACCCGAAACGCAGCCCCGCTTGTCCAGAATCGGCGCTGAATTCGGGTGCATCAACATCGGCGGGTATTTGCGCTTCATCCGGGGATAGTCGGATTTCCGTTGCACCCGACATTTCCAATGTTGCCTCATACTGGCCGCTGGGAAGTGTTTCAGGGAGATCGAAGCGATTGCCTTGGAGGCGGATATGTTTCGAGGAGGAACAGGCTGTTGTTACCAGGGGGAGTAACAATGCCGCAACAACACAATACAGAAAATTTTTCATTGATCACAACCCATACCCGGTATCGGTATAATTATTGTAGTTGGTGTAGTAGCGGTGTCCGAGAGCTTGCTTGCCGGAATCCCCGCGTGATGGGGCCGTATTATAGATCAATAGCGCTATAGGCGACAGCGCCTTGGAAAGGAGCAAGGCCGGCATCGCTAAATACCGGCCTGTGACAACGGGCCGATAACCTAGCGGTTATTGCCGGCGGGATTTCTCCATACCTCAATGCCGTGGTCGGGTCCCAGTAATGCGGCTTTCCCGGCATCGCTGTCCAGGGGGACCATGTCCAGGTTGTCGCATTTCGGACACTGGGTAGTCTTGTATTTGATAAGGTGATAGATTGTCCACGATAATGGCGCCAGAATAAGAAATAGCAGGCCTGTGGTGGCAGCCAGACCGCCGACGCCTGCCCAGAAAAGCGCATCGACAAAGAACGTCTCAGGATCTTGAGGAACGGGGTTACCCTGGAATCCACAATGGGTACACACACGAGCTTTCATCTTCTTACCACCTCATTGTTATCGCTATACATTAGTAAATTAGAATGTTATTAACTGGCCATGTAATTATGGGCGGGGAGTATATGTTAATTGTCAACTGGTGTACACATTGCTATTGGGGTATTTCCCACTGGAATAGTAGGAAGTATGCGCTTGAGGATAGTGCTGGATCGCAATGATTTTCCAGAAGTTTATGGTATTGTCTGACAATGACAATATGGCAACCCCCCACGATTTGGACCATCGGTCACGATGATCAGGACGTGGATGCATTGTGCGAATCGCTATTGAGGATGGATATCAGTACCTTGGTGGATATTCGTACGCATCCGCATTCCAAGCGTTCCCCTCAGTTCGATGAACCAAAATTGCGGCGAGTGCTGGGTGATAAAGGCCTTAACTATCATTGGGCGGGTAAAGCTTTTGGCGGATGGCGTCCGGCGGTGCTTAATTCCAAGCACCCGGCCCTCGCGAATTCGGCGACAGCGCAAGGTTTCGCCGACTATATGGGTACGGCATTTTTTCAAAAATCAGCGACGCAGTTAATACAATTAGCGCGTAAGAGCAACACGGTCCTGATGGGCGTTGAAAAAGATTACCGTCAATGTCATCGGCGGTTGTTGTCGGATTATCTGGTGCTTGCGGGTCTGGAGATACTGCATGTTACAGATACAGGCGCTCTCGTCGCGCATGCTCTCAGTCCGGAAGCGCGCCGAGAATCCTCCGAAGTTGTTTATGATCGTCGTACCGATGCACCACCCGCCATCTGACCCAACGACTGGAGAAGCATTCTATGTTATGGCACACTCAAAAGTCATACCTCCCAAGTCCGGAACAAGCTTTGCCCGGTCGCGATATTGCATTGAAGATCACTGAAACCCATTTTGTTAACGGCAACAGGATTGTAGCGCCGTTTCCGGATCAAGCATCTATGGCGCTCTTTGGGATGGGGTGTTTTTGGGGCGCAGAAAAACGTTTCTGGCAATTGCCGGGTGTTTACAGTACCGCCGTCGGATATGCCGCCGGCTATACGCGCAATCCAACCTACCAGGAAGTATGCAGCGGCGGCACCGGTCATAACGAAGTGGTGTTGGTGATTTATTTGCCGGAAGCAATCAGCTATACCAAACTGTTGACGACTTTTTGGGAAGCGCACGATCCCACTCAAGGCATGCGTCAAGGCAATGATGTCGGTACCCAGTATCGATCGGGTATTTACGGCTACGATGATGCGCAATTGCAACTCGCTCGCACCACACGAGACCAGTTCCAGGCGCAACTTGCGAGCGCGGGTTATGATGAGATCACCACGGAAATCCTCCAGGCACCGCAATTTTATTATGCGGAAGACTATCACCAGCAATACCTTGCCAAGAATCCCAATGGCTATTGCGGATTGGGGGGCACGGGTGTCAAATGTGTTCCCGCAGCGGCACCCGCCAAAGCCTGATGGGTGACCGGCGCTATGGATAATTTCTAACTTTTATCAGGCGGTTCGGGATAGGTTGGCGTGGCATCGCGCTGGTAACAGATAACTGATTATTTCATGAGGTGGATGCGGCATGCCGTTTGACAATTTTGTCATGGATCATGAGTTAACGATTCGGCTTGGATTTTTTTTCGGAATATTTTTCGTCATGGCTTTATGGGAACTGGCCGCACCACGCCGCAAGTTGTTGGTCTCGAAGAGTCTCAGATGGGCAAATAATCTCGGTCTGGTCTTTCTTAACAGCGTGGTGCTGCGCTTATTGTTTCCAGCCGCCGCGGTTGGCGTCGCGGCTTTCGCCGCGCAACACAGCTGGGGTATCTTGAACTTTTATACGGTACCTTATGGGGTCGCGGTGATTGGGTCCGTGGTATTCCTGGATTTTGTAATCTATCTTCAGCATGTGCTGGTACATGCTGTACCGGCATTGTGGCGTCTGCATCGGGTGCATCACGCGGATCTTGATTATGACGTCACGACAGGAGCCCGGTTTCACCCCATTGAAATTATCTTGTCCATGTTGATCAAGTTCGCCACTATCCTGGTGCTCGGGCCCCCCGTCGTAGCGGTGGTGGTGTTTGAAGTGATCCTAAATGCCATGGCGATGTTTAATCATGCCAATATTGGCTTGCCCAGGGGATTGGATCGGGCAATACGCATGTTGGTGGTTACACCCGATATGCATCGCGTGCATCATTCGGTTGAAGATGATGAGGCGAACAGCAATTTTGGATTCAATCTTTCGGTCTGGGATCGCCTGTTCGGTACCTACCGAGAACAGCCCCGTGCCGGTCACGAAGGTATGCAGATCGGTATTCATAAGTACCGGGATCCGAAACAGGTAGCCCGGTTACCAGGCATGCTGGCGTTGCCATTTGTTGGAAAGATCAGCGCTTATGCTATCAATCGGCGTAATTGGAACGAGACGGATCGGATACCCTAGGCCTTGCACAGCAACGCCGGATTTATCAACAAAGTCGCCAAAGTTCGAGTACCACCCGGGTGACGTCACTCGGGATTTTAGTCTGGCGTTAACTCCTGCGCGCGCTGTTATCCGTGCGGGAGGGTAGGGTGCGGCGACTCTTGTGATTGAGAAGTGATTCCTTACCGTGGTGGCTAATTTCCGCTACATGCCGCCGCCGCCGCTCGTACTGCCACCGCCACTACCGCCGCTTGTGCCACCGCTGGAAGTGCCGCCACTCATGCCGCCGCTGCTGGTACCGCCACCGCTGGTGGTGCCGCCACTCATGCCCCCGCTGCTGGTACTGCCACCGCTGGTGGTGCCGCCACTCATGCCGCCGCTGCTGGTACCGCCACCGCTGGTGGTGCCGCCACTCATGCCGCCGCTGCTGGTACCGCCACCGCTGGTGGTGCCGCCACTCATGCCCCCGCTGCTGGTACCACCCC
>JAHECY010000211.1:2030-2806 GCA_024641505.1 Gammaproteobacteria bacterium | reverse complement strand
ATATATGGGCTGTTGTCATGGCCCCAAACTGAGGTCAAACGGGGTGGACGCACATATTCGCGACTGGATCTAGGACTGCGGTTTTTCCTGATGGCAAAAACTGGTGTAATGGTTGACACCCGCCGTGTGAACGAGGAATACCGGCGTTGGGTTTCAGTACAGCCTCCGCGTTATGCTACGGTGAGGGAAGAATTAGCTGACTTTGCTCGACATGGCGCCACATACCAACGATACGAGGCGGCTTTGGTTCAAAAATTGCCAAGCACTGATTTACGGCGAGTGTTATTGGATTTTGATGTGTCCACCTCTCTGCCACTGGTGCTGTATTTGGAACTGGAGGCAGGTCTCAATGATCATCAGACGGCTGAATGCCTGAATGCGCTCGAATCGTTCATCGCTCGTCGTGTTCTGACCGGGGAAGAAACTAAAGAGTACAACAAGCTTTTTGTCGATGTTATTGGAAGCCTTCGCGGCCTAACGGGAGAAAAGGTGCTACCGGCATTGCGTAATAAACTATTGAGCGGTGGTGGTACCACGCGCCACTGGCCAACGGATGCTGAGGTTATTGAGAAGGCGATCAGCAGGCCAGTATTTACTGCCTTGAAGACTCCGGTGCTACGCTTAATATTGGAACGCATCGAGATTGCAAACCGTAGCAAGAAGAGCGAAGACACTGAAGTCCCACTTGGCTTGCAAATCGAGCACGTTATGCCACAGACATGGGCGACACATTGGACATTGAAGGGACAGGCTATCCCGGCGGACGTAGCCAACTA
>JAHECY010000211.1:0-2020 GCA_024641505.1 Gammaproteobacteria bacterium | reverse complement strand
CGACATCGTGGAATTGAGTGACACAATCAGAAACCGCAACGTTCACCTGCAAACTATAGGAAACCTGACCTTACTTAACAAATACTTAAACCCGGCAGCCAGCAATGGATCCTTCGGGACAAAACTTGTTGAGTACAAAAATTCTGTATTACGGCTTAACAGGTACTTTGATAACACAACAACTTGGGACGAAGACTCCATTAATCACCGAGGTAAGATGCTTGGCGAGTTACTGTGCAAAATATGGCCTAGACCCGGCGATACTAAGATTACAAATATTGTATATCCAAAATAAAAAAAGGAATGCAAGGCTGCATTCCTTCGAAATTCCAACACTTTAAGTGAACGGCTAGGCCTACAGCGGGTTTTTTATTGTGTATCAGATGAACCCTATATACGTTTTTTCTGGCGCATACCCAGCAAGCCTATCAGTCCCAGCCCCAGTAAGGCCAGACTACCCGGCTCTGGAACGGCAGAACTGCCAGGGCTTGATATCATTGAAGCATCGATAACCAAATTTGCGTAATTGAACATGAGGTCGCCGCTAACATTCAGGTTGTAATTGAGAATACCATCAAGCGAAAGATCGCTTATCGCGGTTCCATCAAGACCCAGGCTGAATGCTGAGTTAATCGCATAACCGGATGTAGTCGTATAGTTATAATAGTAGTCAGTGACATAATAAGAAGTATCTACCCAATAGCTACAGGTAGACCACCCAAATAGGCCACAGGAATAATAACTGGTATAACCTTGTGACACCCAATGACCAGAAGTTGAGTAGCCGTTGTAGGCGGTAGATGAAGAATAGCCGGGCGTTGCGGATTGACTTTGACCGCCAACACTCACGGTCACGCTTTCGTAAGGATTGTAGTATTGGGCGTATTGGTAGTAGCTATAGCCACTTGTATAACTTCCATAGGTGCTCGTGTTAGTACCATTGTAATAAGTATCATTGCTATCGTCAGTAAACCCAAAATTGATATAACCTGAATTGATGGTGTAGCTTTGACCGCCAAAGGTTGAGTTCATTAACGCATTAATATCGAACGTACCGGTATAGGTTCCGCCTGACAAGTAGGTAGGATCGCTGAAGTTATCGCCAGCGCTGATTAGGACAGCCTGGGCGTTAATAGAAAACAGCAGCGCACATGCAACCATGCCGCCGTGAACAAATCGGGAGTACCCCGTAACTGCCACATTGCCTTTTGAGTATTTCCGTGCATCCCTACGCCACGCTGGCATTAAAACTGAGCCTGCAATTTTTGATTTCAGATTCATAATCTCCTCCTTAAGCTTAAAAAAACCTGCATTAATGGAATGATATTATATTTATTGCAGAAATAAGTAACTTGTACCTTAGTACAACATTTAATTAAAGCCAATTCTTGATATTTTTACTGTGCTAATAAATGTTTGGTTTTACCCCGATTCTCCGGAGAATCAGTTAAGAGCGGGTTGATGGATATTATCACTGTTAATCTGTCTTAGTTTTCGCTGGTTATAGAATCTTTCGATGTAATCAAAGATGTCAGATCTGGCTTCCGATCTTGTCGTGTAGTATTTACGATTGACGCGTTCACGCTTCAATACACCAAAGAAGCTTTCAGCAGCGGCATTATCATAACAACTGCCCACCGCACTCATGCTGCTGACGATGCCATGGGTTGACAGGAACAGCTGGTATTCGTGGCTGGTGTATTGTGAGCCGCGATCAGAGTGCAGAATCACGTCACCGGCAGACTGTTTTTGCCACAAAGCCATCAGTACCGCCTGTACCACCAGTTGTTTTTCCATGCGCTGGCTCATCGACCAGCCGATCACCAGGCCGGAATATAAATCGATGACCACCGCCAGATATAACCAGCCTTCCGCCGTGCGGATGTAGGTAATATCTGTCACCCATTTGGTATTCGCCTGCTGCGCCGTAAAATCCCGTTGCAGATGGTTGCTCACGTGCGGGGGACGTATGCCGGAGGGTTTCTTGCGCCATTGAATGCGTGCCGGAATACCGGCCAAT
>JAHECY010000210.1 GCA_024641505.1 Gammaproteobacteria bacterium | reverse complement strand
ATATTGCCGATGCCCTGATATGGGCGCTCGGTATTGTAGTGCTGGAAATACGTGGTCACGGCATGTTCCAACATGGCATCGTTCATGAAAATAATATGATCCGCGCATTCGTCATGAAATGACCGCACAAAGCGTTCCGCATACGCATTCATATCCGGCGTATACGGCACCGTGGGCACGGACTGCATACCCCGATCTGTGAAAAATTGCTGCAATCGTTTACGCGGATATTTGCCATCGTTGTCATGAATAAAATACGTTCGCTCAGCCAATGGCATACCATCAGCCGTTGCCGAGCGCAGCGCATTTAAAATCCATTCCCCAGTCGGATGTTCGGTGATCCCCAATAAATGTACTTTTCGCGTGTCGTGTTCGATGGCAAAAAAGACAAAGCGGTAGGTAATTTTTCCCAACAGGCCAACCGGAATTTGCATACAATCTAAACCCGCAATTTGTTTTGCATGTAGTCGCAAAAATTGCCCCCACGTCGATCCCACGCGCTCACGATTATTCCCAGGTTTTAAACCATGCTGATTAAAACCCAGCGCACGGTGCGTTCACAAACCGGCAGATCGCATTTCTTCATCTCGCCAACAATACGCGATAACCCCCGACACCCAGCCTGATAAAAGCGCAGAATGGCCGCCATTTTTCCTCCGACAACCACGGTCGCCCAGCCTTCTTTTTATTCGGCGTTTTATTTTCCTGCGCCATCCGTTCCTGATAACGCTTAATCGCTTTCGCTAACGCCTGCGGTGAAGCAATCCAATCAAAACACTCGCGCAGGTGTTTCCCTAATTTCTTTTGAATCTCCAATAAACGCAGGCGTTCGGCAATGGTGTACGACAGGAGTCGTTTTCCCAATTGCCGTTGCATGATCTCAGTTTGTAAATTCACGCCAGAAAATAAATCAGCGACGGGTAATCCCAATAAATAACCAAAACTCATCCAGAGCAAGAAACGCAGGTGGGCCGGTGATGGTTTTGCCGGAGGTGACTCGGGTGGAGTTTTTAGCGTGGGCATGGCTGGCATAGGGCGCGTGATGCTGCGTGCGACTCGCTGTTCGCAATATATTCCGATTGAGTTCCTCTTGTATTTCCAGCAGTCACCAGGTTATTGTGGGCTATAGGCCCTCTTGAGTCGATTCGCTAACTCATGCGGCTGATTGAACTCGGGAGTCGAGCACATAAATGACTTGCTCCCATTTTGGGAGCTATAGACTACTCACTATCGTGATCGTCATTGGTGCTGACATCTTGGTTGCTTGCATGGATCGCCACGCCCGATCCCGTAAGCGGATCTCAGCCTGGCACGCCGAAGTAAAGGCGGCCATCTGGAAAAAACCAAGCGACATCAAAGTGCGGTTTCGCAGTGTGGATTTTCTCTCGGGTAATCGCGTGATTTTCGATATCGGCGGTAATGAATATCGGATTATCGTTGTTGCTCAGTATGCTGCTGGCGTGCTTGATGTTCGTTTTGCTGGAGACCACAAGGAATATGACCGCATAGATGCGGCAAGGATTTAACTATGACAACCGTTCGCGTTATCCTCGTCAAAACCAAGGCCGACTATGCAGCTGCTAAGGCACATGTGCGCGCTCTCATGGAAGCTGGTGGCCGCGATGACGAGATCGCAGCCCAGGCGCGTTTAATTCAAGACTACGAGCAGGCCCATTACCCGATCGCAGATCCTGATCCTATCGACGCGCTGCTATTTCGCATGGAGCAGGAAGGGATCGATAGACGCGGATTATGCGACCTACTAGGGACGTCGACTGGTCGTGTGTCGGAGGTATTGTCTGGGCGTCGTCCACTCAGCATCAGCATGATCCGTACCCTTCATCGTAAGCTTGGTATCTCTGGCGACATCCTCATCGGGACATCTCGCAAGCGGACTTCGCGCCCGTCCCGGGGAACCAAGACCATGAGCTGACGACGTGCAGATCGCGTCCTGTGAAAAAAGTCATACTGCCTGACGATAATAAAAATTAAGCTTTTTCCCCAACCGCGAGCGCAGTTTGATTGTATAACCATCATTAAAATTTCTGTCGTGAAGTGGCACATGAAACAACAAGCACGGCGGTTTCATCGGTCAGGGGGAGTTGTTCATAGCGAGCCAACCTGGGATCGATAATCTCTGACGCAAGATGTGTAAGAAAACCGAATGGCATCAAAAATTTGTGGGGAGGGACAGTGCCACTAGAGTTTTTTTCACCACGGGTAATCACGGTGGATATAGTTATGCCATTTACAAGCGCATGGGCGAGATAATGGAAAAATACAAATTGGCCCAAAATGGGGCCAAGACTGAAGCAGCAAAGGAAGAGGCGCGATTAGCAGCGAGAAAGGAAATAGAAGAATTGCAGGAAAAAGCACGGTCGGCCTTGCACAGGGAAAAAGATAAAATCGAATTGGTTGCAAGTGAATCCGAAGGGACGCAAAGAAGACTGTATGAGAAATGGGCAAAGGAGTTTGGCGTTCAAGAGCCAGGGGAATATGTGACGCCGTCAGGTTGGCCTAACCCCTGATTTTACTTAAGGATAATATAATCATGACTAGCAGCATAACGCGTGCCCTTGCGATAAATTCGGAATTTAGAGAGTTGTTAAAATTCAAAAAAAATCATATTATACCTAATGTGCCTTTGCTTTATCGAATTGGGTCAAACAGGAACAAAGACAATAAATTATTTAACTCCCCTCAGTGTAGGCCCTTTTTAAATATTAGTAATGAATGTAATCAGGGGTATTCGCGCCTTAAATATGAAATCGGAGAATCTGATGTTCTAAATATTTCACAAAAAGAATG
>JAHECY010000125.1 GCA_024641505.1 Gammaproteobacteria bacterium | reverse complement strand
AACATCATGGCGCGGGAAGGTTTAATACCAGTGGGGTCATTTACCCAGCATTAATTATTTTACTGATCCTGTTGACCGGCTGTGACAATAATTCCGGGAACAACGGTGACACCAATCCTAAGGCGACCACCGCGCCGCTTAACCTGGTGGCCACGGGCCAATTGAATAACGTGCTGCTCACCTGGGATCCGGTGCCCGGCGCCAGCACCTATAATGTCTATATGGCCACCGAGTCGGGTCTGACCACCACCGGTTTCGCCACCCTGGCCAATGGCACCATGCATACAGGCGTTACCGCTACCCAGTTTAGCCCTCCCGCCACCCTGCAGTACGACACGACTTACTACTTCATCGTCACCGCGGTCAACGGCAAAGGTGAAAGCGCGGCATCCCTCGAGGTCAGCGCCATACCCTTTACCGACACACCCGCCACCCTGCTTTCGGCACCCGCGATCAGCGCCGCACCGGATCCTGAAAAAACCCAGGCATCGGTATTATCACTGACCACCGATATGGATACCCGGGTCGCCGTGGATCTGGCCAGCGATGACCACACCCTGCATATCAACTTTACCAGCTTCGGCCGCACCCATACCCTGCCCTTGGCGGGCATGCGCTCCGGCAAAAGTTACACGGCAACGGTCAAGGTAATCAACCGTGGCGGTACGCAGACCGACGCCGAGAACGGCATTTTGTTTTTCACCGATTCCCTGCCCAACGGCTTCCCCGACATCACCGTGACCAGCACGCCGGCGCTGATGGAACCCGGTTACACGTTGTTCAACCTGCTGCCCCACGGCAACACCAATAATGCGTTCGGGCAACTGCTGGTGATGGTGGATGAGCAGGGTCATGTAGTGTGGCATCACCGTTTCAGCGACCAGGGGCTGGTAAACGCCGTACAGAAAGACGACGGCACTTTACTGGTGATGATCGGTAATACCCTGACGGAAATGGATCTGCTGGGCAATCGACACCGGCAATGGCAGGCGGTGGGTGAAGTTCCCGGCTCGATCGCCACGGATGCGATACCGGTGAAAACCCGCATGTTCCACCATGAGGTGTTCCCCATGGCCAGCGGCAATTTTCTGAGCCTGTCGCTGGAAGTGCGCAAGTACGCCAACTACCCCACCAATCTGTTCGATCTCGAAAATGGCGCCACTAAAAACGCGAACGTGGTCGGTGACATTGTCGTGGAATTCGCGCCGGACGGCAGTATCGTCAAGCAATGGCGTCTGCTGGACATGCTCGATCCCTACCGCCTGGGTTATGATTCCCTGTGGGATTTCTACAATGGCGAATTCGGCTTCACCGGTTATGAAGGTCAACCCGCAGACAGCGTCGCCTTCGAGTCCGACGATTGGGCACATGCCAATGCGGTGCTGGAAGATGCCGCCCATGACGCGATTATCGTATCGTTGCGCCACCAGGATGCGATCGTCAAATTCCGCCGGTCCACCGGCGAACTGGTATGGATCCTGGGACCCCATGACAACTGGGACCCGATTCGTTTCGGCAAGTATCTGCTGACACCAACCACGAATCAGCAATATTTCTTCGCCTATCATCCCCACGCACCGGCATTGTTACCCAACGGCAATATTCTGGTATATGACAACGGTAACTGGCGCGCCAGTCCGCCGAATCAGACCGACGTCATGTATCCCGACACCAGCTTCAGTCGTGGCGTGGAATACGCCATCGACGAAGGCGCGATGACCGTGGCCCAGGTTTGGGCCTATGGCGAAGGCATCAGTCCACAGGTATTTTCCCCGTTTCTGGGCAATGCCGACAAGCTGCCCAACACCGGCAACGTATTGCTGACCCACGGCAGCATGCAGGAGTATTTCACGGTAAACACGGATCAGGACAGCCTGCGGTTTTCCGCGCAGGTGGTGGAAGTGGGTCATGACGAGTTGGCGCCGGAAGTGTTTCACATGACCGTGACCGATCCCGCCCAAGTGATTCCGGGACAAACAGGATGGCGCATCTACCGCGCCCTGCGGGTAGCCAGCCCCTACGGCAATCAGGCGACGGTCAGCGTCACGAAACGATAACGGAAACACCAGCGAACACCCTCTGCACGCGCGCTCGCAATGTGACAGTTATGTGATAATTGCGTGAAGTCCACGGGAGACTTTCCTTCTAGTGTATGCAAGGCACGAATAACGCGCCTTGCATATTACTCAGGAGGAAACATGATCAAGTCTTTCACCCGCTCCCTGGCCCTGGTGCCAATGCTCGCCGGTGTTGCCCCCGTCGCCCTGGCGGCGGATATCGACGTTACCATCACCAATCTCACGCACGGCAATCATTTCACGCCGCTGCTGGTGACCGCCCATGACGCGAACACCCATTTATTCCAAGGCGGCATGGCCGCCAGCGCCAGCTTGCGGCTGATGGCGGAATGCGGCGACTTCTCCCTGTTGTCCACGGACCTGGGTGGCGCCGATGGCGACACCATTGAAAATCCCGCTGCCGGCTTATTGGCCCCGGGCGCCAGCACCACCACCATGTTGATGACCGCCGGCGGCAATACCCAATTGTCCCTGGTGGCCATGGTGCTACCGACCAATGACGGTTTCGTGGGTGTCGACAGCCTGACCTTGCCCACCACCGCCGGCCATTACACTTATTACCTGAACGCTTATGATGCCGGCACCGAAGCCAACGATGAACTTTTACCTGGGACGATGTGCGCACCTGGCGTCGCCGGCATACCCGGGGCACCGAACATGGACGCCGGTACCGGTGGCACCGGAGTGGCCATGGCCGACACCAATACATCCGTGCATATCCATCGGGGCGTACTGGGCGACACCAACAGCACCGGCGGCATCAGCGATCTGGACAGCACCGTACACCGCTGGCAGAACCCGGTAGCGAAACTGGAAATTACCGTCAAGTAACCGGAGGCGACCCATGAAACGACAACACTATTCCAAGCTGGCCCTGCTTACGGCCACGCTGGTCACCACCAGTATGCTCAGTGCCTGCTTTCATAACAAGGATGACGATGATGATATGCAGGAAATGCCGAAGGTCAGTTACCAGATTACCGTGACCAACCTCACCAACGGCCAACCGTTCACACCGCTGGCGGCCATTCTGCACAATGCCAGCTACCAAGCATGGCGCGCGGGTACCGCGGCCGGCAGCGGACTGGAAAAGCTGGCTGAAGGCGGTGACACCACGGAATTCCTGGCCACGGCGGACACTGACGCCAATGTCGCGGGCACACAGGCTTCCGCCAACGGTCCGTTCGGACCCGGTAGCAGCGAATCCGTGACCGTGACGGTCGATAGCGCCGACGATTTGCGTTTGAGTCTCGCCACCATGCTCGCCAACACCAACGACGCCTTTACCGGTATCGATGATATCGTCATTGGTGACCTGGCGGTGGGTGACAAGCGGGAAGTAATGGCACCGGCTTATGACGCCGGCACCGAAGCCAACAGTGAAGCTGGCGGCACCATCCCGGGCCCGGCGGACACCACCATGGGCGGCGGCGAAGGCTATAACGCGGCAACGGAAACCGGACGTGTGATCACCGTGCACCCCGGTATCGTCAGCCAGGATGACGGTTTGGCCACGTCAATTCTCACCGAAGCGCAACGCTGGCAAAATCCGGTGGCGAAGATCGTCATCGAACGGCTGCAATAGCCGCGTCCTTCCGTACGAGCCACCCTACGGCCTCGCTCGCTCCTCGGCCGTAGGGTGCGTATTGCGCACCGGCTCTTGACCTTGACCTAAGCCACGACATTAAAAGCAAAAACGGTGCGTAATACGCACCCTACGCATTCGGAACAGCGCATATTACGCACCGGCTCTTGACCTTGACCTAAGCCACGACATTAAAAGCAAAAACGGTGCGTAATACGCACCCTACGCATTCGGAACAGCGCATATTACGCACCGGCTCGGCCGTAGGGTGCGTATTACGCACCGGCTCTTGACCTTGACCTAAGCCACGACACCAAAAGCAAAAGCGGTGCGTAGTACACTACCCTACGCGATCGGAACGGTTTGACGAGCAACATTGAAACCGTGGCTTTAACCGCCGGGTTTGAACACCATCAATACAAAGACCCCGATAATCGCTATAAAAGCCGGTACTCCAAGCCAGAACCAGATGCGCGCTAAACGATGGTATTGTGCATTCAATGGTGTGTGCTGCTGTATTGCCAATAACGCCAGGTCCCGCATGCGGATCTGCAACCACACCACCGGCAGCCAGCACAGACCGGCAACCGCGAATAACAACAACGACACCAACAGCCAGGGCGTGGTCAGGGGAATCCCCAATACATAGGCCAGACCGATCCCCGTCAACGGTTGCACCACGACCGTGGGCGCGGTGAACAGCCAATCAGCGAGCACCACGATTTTATTGACCTGATAGATGGCGGCACCATCGCCGCTGCGATCGGCGTTGAACTTGTAAAACGCACTGCCAAGCCCGGTGCCGAAAAGCATGGTGGCACTGAGAATGTGCAGCCATTTCAGTAGTTCATAAGTCATAAGTCATAAGTCATAAGTCATAAGTCATAAGTCATAAGTCATAAGTCATCACTAGTGTCCCAACGTTATTCATATTGATTTCCTTAGGTGCTGAAAATAAGCATGAAACGCATTTTCAAATGTGTTATCGACTTGAACGGAACACTCAAAATGGCATCGAATAGAATCAACGGCTTATATGTTTAAATTTAGCAAATTAAGAAACGTTGGGACACTAGTGATAATTCATAAGTCATGGTCATGGTCATGGTCATGGTCATAGCTGGTTTTATCACAGCGATAGCATATCAACATATTGCGGCTTCCTCGCAGCGCGCCGCTGCCATAGCAGACATAATAACCCTAGTGGCCCATGCGTAAAATACGGTGACACCCATACGTGCCGCGCGCAGTGAACAGTCTCGATAGGGTGCGTTTTACGCACCATTAGCCGTGCCGTCGCCACCAAGCGTATGCCGGTTGTTACCAAGCATCAATCATCTTGCCGGTTTCCCGAAATACTTCTCGATGATGGTCGCGACCCCTCTCCGACGATACCGTATTTCATGAACATCGACAGTCGCGCGTTACCGCCCCTTGTCGAAGCACATCAGCGCCGCGCCAGCACCATCATCACCAACGTCGCCATCACCAGCGGCAAATTTTTTACCACCGGACCGAACGGGTGCAGCCAATAGTCCGGTTGGCTCACAGAGATAATCACGGTGTAGCACAGAATCACCACGATCTGCAGCGCGCCCACCCAGGGCAGACGGTACGCCAACAGCGTTGCCAATCCCAACCCGACATCCAACAGCGACGCGCCGTAAAGCAACAGCGGCGCCCAGGCAGCGGTGATACCCGCCTGGGCCAGCAGGGCGTAGCTTTGCGTCACCGGAAACACAAATGCCGACACCACGCCGGCCGTCAGCCACACCAGGGCAATACTCAGTCGCAATAGCGGCGGCGCGAAATACAAACCCGCATACCAACGATCCGCTTGTTGCGCGGGGGTACGGGTCAAGGCGTCGGGCAGGTCCATCGGCACAAAACCGAAGTGACGCTGCACCTCGGCAACATCGCCGGTGTTGCCGGCGCGCAGCATTTTTACCGCATCGACGGTGAGCGGCGTGTCGCCCAACGCGCCCCCGAGGCGCGCCATCAGCAGTACCCACCAATAGGGTGCCGAGAGAAAATACGCCTTATCGAGGCCAAGCCAGTGGCGTAACGCCGCGTACAAATCTTTCATAATAATGGGCTTTGGTCCCACCAACGAAACGCGAGTCCGGTTGGGCGTGTTGGTCACCACGATGTGCAGTACCGCCCGGCACAAATCGTCCACATGCACCGGCTGCACCGCCTGATCGCCCTTGGCAATCAATGGCACCACCGGCAATGCCGCCAACGCTTTGAACAAAGCCATGCTCTTGGCGCCGGGACCGTACACCATGGACGGCATGAGAATGGTCCAGTTCAGGGGCAATGCCATCAGGCACTGATCCGCGGCGCGCTTGGTCAAGTGATATTGCGAGAACGCCGTGTCTTCGGCGCCTAACGCGGAAATCTGGATCACCCGCTGCACTCCGCTCTGGGCACAGGCGCGAAACAGTGCTGAGGGCGCATCCCGATGCAGAGCGCCGAAAGTTTGCCGTCGGTGTTCATTGATAATACCCACGGCATTGATCACCACCTCCACGCCTTGCAAGCGGGGCAGCCAATCTTCGGGATCGTGATCATGGCAGTAGTCCACGGCCACTGCGTCGCAGTCCGGCCAGCGTTGCCGCGCGTCCCGCACATCGCGCACCGCCGCCACCACCTGGTGGCCGGCGGCGGACAAAGCCTGCAGCAGATGACTGCCGATAAAGCCGGTTGCACCCGTAATCAGAATTTTCATGGTGTCAATTCTCCTCGGCTGTTAACGCTCCCATCGGCACCGCGCATATCCTGCCGAATGGACTTCCAGATCACTTGACCCATGATGGTCAACGCAATGAAGACGCCCAATAAGCTGCGGAACAAAGTATCCTTCAACGCGGCGGCGATATTGATAGTCTCCGTGACGTCCACCGGTACGAAATAAATGACTAATAACAAGGGCGCGATCACCAGCAGCAACTGACTGAACATCACCCAAAACGCTGCGCGTTTTTCCGTGCCGCAGGTTTCCGCCAACACATCCTGCAACAGCGGTCGTAATAGATAAACCAAGCACATGCTGATGGTAAAGCACAACAATATTTCTCCGATCACGAGCGTCAAGGTATTCATGTTCCGCATCTCCTTCAACATTATTTCACTAATTTCTGTATAAACAGAAATTGGTGAATAAAAAAACTCACTTCCCGCCGAGCAAACTTTGCACCTTCGATCCCAGCTTGATCAGTTTCAGTAATGTCGCCTTCGGCAAGAATTTGATCTGGTTGTACCAGGTGTCCAGGGCTTCCATGAATGCCAATACCTCCTGAATACGGGCCTTCACGTCGGAGGGGGTTTGTGTATCCTGGTCGCTGTCCAATACACACTCGCGCAACAGGGTGATGGTTGGATCCAATTCCCGTTGTTTGCGCCCTTCCAAGATGGTGTAAAACAGATCCCAGGGATCTTTCAGGGTTTCAAAATGATCCCGGCGATCCCCCATAATGTGCACAGTTTTCACCAGTTTCCAGGATTGCAGCTCCTTCAGACTGGTGCTCACATTGGACCGGGCCACTCCCAGCGTATCGGTAATTTCCTCGGCATTCAAAGGCTTGCTGGAAAGAAACAACAAAGCGTGAATCTGAGCCACGGTCCGATTCACACCCCAGCGAGCGCCCATTTCTCCCCAGTGGAGAACATATTTCTCCATGACCGGTGTCAGTATCATGCGTATATTTCTCTAATTTCTGTTATTACAGAAATTACCAAAAACTGCTTTCCTTGTCAATACCGATGGACACCGGTCATCGTTCACTCCAGGTGCCCCCTGCTGGTGGAAGGGCGTGGTGCGTGCGCCGTGGCAGGTCACTTCATTTGTATCCGTTCAGCACTGGATTTAACATAGAGGACCGTTGACCTTGCCGAGCCCAAACATGAGCAAAGATCTTTTTACAGCACTGACCGAAAACGAACTGCACCGGCTCGACGACTTTTTATTGTCACGCATCGACGACGACACGGACACCGAGAACAAAGACGAAGGCGTACTGGATGTTTCGGAACTGGACGGTTTGTTCACTGCCATCGTCAGCGGACCCAGCTTTGTTCCACCCTCACAGTGGTTACCGGTGGTGTGGGGTGATTTCGAGCCGACCTGGAACAATGAGCAGGAGTTCAAGGACATATTTCACCTGATGGGCCGCCATATGAATGGCATTGCCGACACCTTGATGGAACAACCGGAAAATTTCGAACCCTTGTTCCTGGAGCGCGCCACCGATGAGCAGACTCATATCATTGTCGAAGAATGGTGCCAGGGATATATGCGGGGCGTCACGCTGGCATTGGACCAGTGGGACGTGGGCAGCGAGGAAATGTCGGCCCTGCTGATGCCGATTGTCGCCTTCACCACCAAACGCGGTTGGGAAGCGTTGGATAAAATGGATGAAGTTTCATTTAGAAACGTGCAGGACGCGATCACTCCCAATGTGCGTGAAATACACGCCCGGTGGCTGGTGCGCAGGGTGCATGAGCGTCCAACGGCTCCTACCACCGTACGCCACGCGGCGCCGAGCGTCGGACGCAATGATCCCTGTCCTTGCGGCAGTGGCAAGAAATATAAGAAGTGCTGTTTGCAATGACGTAGGGTGCGAATGACGCACTGGCTTTTAATCTTACAATAACGGCTTCGATTAAAATTAAAGATCAAGATCAAAGGCCGGTGCGTCATACGCACCCTACACGCGGCGACCAACGAGCATCATGGCGCCCGCCAGCCCCATGGCGGTGAAGACGGCGCCCCCGAAAAACGTGGCCGCCGGTCCGGCGCTGTCCCAGAGCAGCCCCGCAATCACGCTTGCCACCAGTAATGCAATGCCGGTGACGAGATGAAACACGCCGAAGGCGCTGCCACGCAATGGCGCGGGCGCCGTCGCCGCAACCAGGGTGGCGAGCAACCCCTGGGTCATACCCATGTGCAAACCCCACAGCGCCGCACCCGCCAGCACCCACCAGAAATCGGGCGCTCCGGCCAAGACCAGATCCGCGATGATCAAGACACCAAAACCGGCGCCGAGAATCATACGCTTGCCGACCCTATCAGAAAGCGCACCCATCGGATAGGCGGTTACCGAGTACACCACATTCATCACTACCAATACCGCCGGCAGCCAAGCCAAGGGCAGTCCGGCGTCCTGGGCCCTGAGAATCAGAAAAGCTTCACTGAATCGCGCCAGCGTAAGCACGGCGCCAATGGCAATGACGCCCCAGAATTTGCCGCCGATAGCGGCGACATCCCGCCACTGAATGGGTAGGCGTGGAAGCTTATCCGCTGGCGGTCGCGCCGGTTCCTTAACCGCCAGCACAAGAACACCCACCGCCATCAACGCGGGCAGCATCGCCAACCAAAAAACCAAACGGAAATCATCGGCACTCCACGCCATCAGCGCAATCGCCAGCAGCGGACCCGCAAACGCGCCAACGGTATCCAAGGACTGGCGCAACCCGTAAGCCGCGCCCCACAAGTGTGGCGGCGCCAGGTCACCCACCAGAGCGTCACGCGGCGCGCCGCGAATCCCTTTGCCCAGCCGATCCGCCAAGCGCGCACCCAATATCCATGACGCGCCAGGTGCCAGGGCAAACAGGGGTTTTGACAGGGCACTGATGCCATAACCCAGCACTGCGAGAAATTTGCGTTTACCGAGGCGGTCACTCACCCACCCCGAAATCATCTTGGTCAGAGAGGCAGTGGCTTCTCCCAACCCTTCGATGACCCCCACCGTGACCATGCTCGCGCCCAGCACGCTGACCAGGAATGCCGGCAGCAGTGCGTGGATCATTTCTGAAGACACATCCATCAACAGGCTGACGAAACCGAGGGCCCAAATTCCCATGGGAAGCTTTTGAGTGACCGGTGACACCATCTCGTTCCTTTCAAAGTGGCATTGGGTACAGGCGTAACGCAGCCAACTTAACCTAACACCGCGTCAGACAGTTTGAAATGTTCTACCTGATTGGCACTGACCGCCACGCCCAGGCTTGGACAAAAACAAAGGCCAGCACAAGGCGCCGCGCAAAATTGGACATTAACGGCAAGAATAGGTCCATTCAACAAATGAATAGGCAAGAGCAAACGAAAGACCCTCAAACCAAATACGTAGCCCACTCCGGCGTTACAACACGCCAACTTACCATAATGAGACACGGTCGCGTATCACAATTCCAGTGGACGACTTGGCGCTTGTTAATCTAGATAACAGAGTGCATTTCACATGAAATTAAGAGGATGCCGGTAGACTGCACCGATTCAACAACGGAGTGGTTATCAAATGAAATACACGGATATTCTGAAAATAATAGGGCTGGCATCAAGCCTGGTCATGCTGTCGGCTTGCGTCAGCGGCACGAACGACACGACCACCGACGCCAATGCCAAGGAAACCACCAACGAAGTTCCCATTGCGGTGATCACACCCGCGACCGAACAATTCATCATCGTGGGCGATTCCATCGAATTCAAAGGTGATACAAGTTATGATCCCGATGACAACACCCCCCTGGCCTATAAATGGAATTTCGCAGGCGCGGGCGTATCCACGGAATCCACGGACGCCGCCAATCCCGGTTCGGTAACTTTCATCAAATCCGGCGTCACGAGAGTCAGCCTCGTGGTGACCGACAACCTGGGAATGGAATCGGATAAAGCCACGCTCGTCGTGCATACCGACGAACCGGGTGTCAACCGAGCACCGACCGCCGAGATCAGCTACACCATCGGCGCCAATGCCCCGGCCACCGGTAACGTCACCGTCGCCA
>JAHECY010000124.1 GCA_024641505.1 Gammaproteobacteria bacterium | reverse complement strand
CGATGCTGATGCTGATGCTGATGCTGATGCCGATGCTGATGCTGATGCTGATGCTGATGACCAGGCCGATGACGACGTGGACACGGAAGCGTAGGGTGCGTATTACGCACCGTGTATATGGTCTGTACAAACCCGGTGCGTAATACGTACCCTACACAGGCCGACTGGAACATTTAACACATAGTTTAAGATTAAAGGAAGCGACTACCATGACACGGGTCTACAATTTCAGCGCGGGACCGGCCGTACTGCCGGAAGAGGTTATCAAACAGGCACAAGCTGAAATGCTGGACTGGAACGGTTCCGGCATGTCGGTGATGGAAATGAGTCATCGGGGCAAGGAGTTCATGTCCATCGCTGAAACCGCGGAAAAAGATCTGCGGACACTGATGGCGATTCCCGCCAACTATAAAGTTCTGTTCCTGCAGGGTGGCGCCTCCAGCCAGTTCGCGATGGTGCCGATGAACTTGCTGCGCGACAAAGGCGTAGCCGATTATCTGGTTACCGGCAGTTGGTCCAAAAAAGCGGTGGCGGAAGCCAAACGCTACGGCGACGTAAAGACCGTAGCCAACACCCAGGACAGCAAATTCACCACGGCGCCGGCGGCGACGGACCTGAAATTCACCAGCAACGCCGCCTATGTGCATTACACGCCCAATGAAACCATCGAGGGCGTGGAGTTCCCCTACATCCCGGAAACCGGCAGTGTGCCGCTGGTAGCGGATCTGTCATCCACGATACTTTCGCGGCCGGTGGATGTGAGTAAATTCGGTATCATCTACGCCGGTGCCCAGAAAAATATCGGGCCGGCGGGTTTGACGGTGGTGATCATCCGGGAAGATCTGATCGGCCACGCATTGCCCAATACGCCGGTAATGTTTGATTACAAAATCCACGCAGACAACGACTCCATGTACAACACACCCCCCACTTATGCCTGGTACCTGGCCGGACTGGTGTTCAAGCACGTACTGGCACTGGGTGGTCTCAAGGCCATGGCCAAAATCAACCAGAGCAAAGCAGACAAGTTGTACCAGGCCATCGACAAGTCGGGTTTTTATAAAAATCCCGTGGCGCCGAACTGCCGTTCCTGGATGAACGTACCGTTTACCCTGCCCAATGAAAGCCTGGACGAAGTGTTTCTCAAAGAGGCCAAAAAAGCGGGTCTGGTAACCCTCAAAGGGCACCGCTCCGTGGGCGGTATGCGCGCCAGCATCTACAACGCCATGCCCGAAGCCGGTGTGCAGGCGCTTGTTGATTTCATGGCGGACTTCCAGAAACGTAACAGTTAACTTTAACAAAGCGGCTGCAACTACCATGCATAAGATTTTGACTTTGAACAATATTTCCGTGCGTGGCCTGGAGCGCTTGCCCCGGGATCACTATGAAATTGCTTCGGAAATCCAGCATCCGGATGCAATTTTATTGCGTTCCTACAAGATGCACGACATGCCGATTCCGGGATCACTGAAAGCCGTAGGACGCGCCGGTGCGGGGGTCAACAATATCCCCGTGGACAAGATGAGCGCCAAAGGCATTCCGGTTTTCAATGCGCCCGGTGCCAATGCCAACGCGGTGAAAGAACTGGTGCTGGCGGGCATGTTGATGGCGATTCGGAACATCGGTCCAGCCTGGGATTTCGCCCGCCATGTCGAGGGCAGCGACGAACAGATCAATAAAGCTGTGGAAGAGGGCAAGAAGCACTTCGCGGGATTCGAACTGCCGGGGCGCACCTTGGGCGTCATCGGCTTGGGCGCCATCGGCCGTAATGTGGCCAACATGGCCCTGTCTCTGGGCATGAAAGTCATCGGGTATGACCCGGGCCTGACCGTGGAAGGCGCCTGGCAGCTTTCATCCAACGTGGAAAAAGCGGTGAGCATCGACGATCTGTTATCGAAAGTGGACTTCGTGTCGTTTCACGTTCCCCTGGTGGATGCGACCCGCAATATGATCAATGCCGATCGTCTGAAAATCATGCGCAAGGGCGTGGTGATTCTGAATTTCGCGCGCAGCGGTATCATCGATGACCAGGCGGTATGCGACGCCATCAAAGCCGGCAAGGTTCAGGGCTATGTTTGTGACTTCCCGAGCAATCTGCTGAAGAAGCATGACCGCGTGATCACGCTGCCCCACTTGGGCGCATCCACCGAGGAAGCCGAGGACAATTGCGCCATCATGGTTGCGGACCAAGTGCGGGATTATCTGGAAAATGGCAATGTCAAAAACTCGGTGAACTTTCCCGAAGTGCTGATGCCGCGCAGCGAGGGCCACCGTATTGCCGTGGTCAACGCCAATGTACCCAATATGGTGGGCCAGATTTCGACGGCCATGGCGAAAGCCAACTTGAACATCATCGATATGCTGAACAAGTCCCGCAATGATCTTGCCTATACCTTGATCGACATCGATCAGAAACTGCCGGAATCGGTTCGTGGTGAAATCACCGCGATCAAAGGCGTGTTGGCAGTGCGTTGCTTGTGAGCATGGAGTCTGCATGACTGACGAAAGCAAGCTCAAGGACGTACGAAATCGTATCGACAAACTGGACCAGCAACTCCTTGAGCTGATTTCCGAGCGCGCTCGTTGCGCCCAGGAGGTAGCGCGCATCAAGGGCAAGGACGATCCCAAGGCGGTGTTCTACCGCGCTGAACGTGAAGCGCAAATCCTGCGTACCATCCTCGAGAAGAATCAGGGTCCTTTGCGTAACGAGGAAATGGCGCGCCTGTTTCGGGAAATTATGTCCGCCTGTCTGGCTTTGGAAATGCCGATGAAAGTCGCGTTTCTGGGGCCGGAGGGTACGTTTACCCAGGCCGCTGCGCTCAAGCATTTCGGGCACTCCATCAGCACCGTGCCCATGGCCAGCATCGACGCGGTATTCCGGGAAGTGGAATCCGGCAACGTCCACTATGGCGTAGTACCGGTGGAAAATTCCACCGAGGGCATGGTGAGCCATACGCTGGATCTGTTCATCAACTCACCGTTGCACATCAGCGGTGAGGTGGAAGTGCGCATTCATCAGCACCTCATGGGTTTGCAGCGGGACTTGAGCCAGATCGACAAGATCTATTCCCACCGGCAATCGTTCGCCCAATGCCGGGAATGGCTCAATACCAATGCCGCCGGCATCGAGCGCATCGAGGTGTTCAGTAACGCCGAAGCGGCCCGGCTGGCCAAACTCGATGCCAAGGCGCTCGCCATCGCCGGTGAATCCGCGGCGGAGATTTACGGCTTGCAACTCGTGGTTTCCAATATCGAGGACGAACCAGACAATACCACGCGCTTTCTGGTCATTGGCGCCAACCAGATCAGCCCCAGTGGCGATGACAAAACCTCCTTGTTGATTTCCGCGCCCAATCGGCCGGGCTCTCTGTACCAGTTACTGGAAGCTTTCGCCCGTAACAATGTATCAATGACCCGTATCGAGTCACGGCCGTCGCGGCGCGGCATGTGGGACTATGTGTTTTTTGTGGATGTGGATGGTCACATCAAAGACACCAAGGTAACTCAGGCATTGTCCGACCTGGCGCAAACCGCGTCGATAGTGAAGGTGCTGGGTTCCTATCCCAAAGCGGTGTTGTAGCTCTGGTGAACACGAGAGTGAGGTGCGGGCGTGGGTCACAACACGTCGGCCGGTGACGCTTCGGGTCTGAATGTAGGGTGCGTATGACGCACCGGCGTGTGATTTGAACGTCGCCATGCATTGTTCCGAAAAATTAAACCGGTGCGTCATACGCACCCTACATGTCCGGAACGAATGGTGTGCAATATGCTTGTACGGTTGAAAGAACAACCGGTGCGTCATACGCACCCTACGCGAGCGGTGCAATAAACTAGGTTCAGTTATCATGAACAAAACAACGAATATGTTCCTGCAACGAGCCGCTGCCGGTGTGGCGGCGTTGAGCCCTTATAATCCCGGCAAACCCCTGGAAGAACTGGAGCGGGAGTATGGCGTCACCAATGCCATCAAGCTGGCGTCCAACGAAAATCCCCTGGGACCCAGCCCCAAAGCCCTGGCCGTGCTGGGACAGCACTTGGCCGGCATTGCCCGTTACCCGGATGACAGCGGCTTTAAACTGAAAGCGCTGCTGGCGGACAAGCACGCGGTACGATCCAACCAGGTCATTCTGGGCAGCGGCTCAAGCAATGTACTGGAACTGGTGGTCCGAACTTTTTGTGAACCCGGTGATGAGGTGGTCTATTCAGAACACGCGTTCGCCATGTATCCCATCATCACCCGGGCGGTGGGCGCCAACGGCGTGGCCGTACCAAGTCGTGACTGGGGGCACGATCTGGACGCCATGGCACGCGCGGTGAGTGCCAGGTGCAAGGTCGTGTTCATCGCCAACCCCAACAACCCCACTGGCACCTGGGTGGAAGCACCTGCCTTGCGACGCTTCATGGATGCGGTACCGGACAATGTGCTGGTGGTCATGGATGAAGCTTACTTCGAATTCGCCGACTTCAGTGCCGGGCAAAGCATTGATTATCCCGACACCAGCAAGTGGCTGGGTGATTATCCCAATTTAATTGTCACCCGTACCTTCTCCAAAGCTTACGGCCTCGCAGGCCTGCGGGTGGGTTACGGCATTTGTCATTCCCAGGTGACGGATCTGCTTAACCGGGTGCGGGCACCGTTCAATGTCAACTCCCTGGGTCTGGCGGCGGCGACAGCGGCCCTGGGCGATCCTGATCACATTGGCAAGACCCAGCAGGTTAACCACGATGGTATGCGGCAGTTGGCGGCCGGCATGCGCCATATGGGATTGACCACGATTCCGTCCCTGGCCAATTTTCTGTGCGTACACCTGCCGGATACCGCCATGACGACTTATGATCAATTATTACGTACCGGCGTCATCGTGCGGCCGCGTCCGAGCGCCGGCATGGAGCAGTTTCTGCGCATTTCCGTGGGCACGGCAGAGGAAAATGGGCGTTTTCTGCTGGCACTGCAGCGTATCCTGGGCACATGAGCAACGATTTGCCAATTAACAAGCTGGTGATCCTGGGCGTGGGTCTCATGGGAGGCTCGCTGGCGCGCGCGCTGCGCCAGGCCGGTAAAGTCCGGGAAATTGTCGGTTATGGCCGGGGCCGCGATGAATTGGAGCAGGCCTGTCAGTTAGGTGTTATCGATCGTTATGATCTGGATCTGGCCAGTGCGGTCACCGGCGCAGATATCATCGTGCTCGCCATCCCGGTGGGCGCCATTGCCGACACCGCGGTGCAACTGAAAACCTGCCTGAATCCGAACAGTGTACTTACCGACGTGGGCAGCACCAAGGTCAGTGTGATCGATGCGGTGCGCCAGGGCTTCGGCCGGTTACCGGAGAATTTCGTGCCGGGCCATCCGATCGCCGGTACCGAAAAAAAAGGTGTGGCGGCATCGTTTGCCACATTATTCAATGACCGACGAGTGATATTGACGCCGTTGCCGGAGACCCGGGCGGAAGCCGTGCAGCGCGTACGGACCATGTGGCAGTGGACCGGCGCCAAAGTGGTCACCATGGAACCGGTGCATCATGACGAAGTGTTGGCCGCCACCAGTCATTTACCCCATGTACTTGCGTACACCCTGGTGGATGCGTTGTCGCGCTTGAGTGACAGCAAGGAGATTTTTCAATATGCGGCCGGCGGCTTTCGCGACTTCACTCGTATCGCTTCCAGTGATCCCCAGATGTGGCATGATATCTGTCTGGCGAACCGGGAGCAGATCGTCAAGATCATGGAACTGTTTCGAGAGGATCTGGCGCGGGTACAAGAAGCCATCGCCACCGGCGACAGCCAGACCGTGTTGCGTATCTTCACCGACGCGCAACATGCGCGGGATCATTATTGCAAGCATTTGTAGGGTGCGTATTACGCACCGGGTTTTGCTCATGGAACAAAGCACGGTCTCGTTCAGATCGAAAAATAGGGTGTGTAATACGCACGCCACAAAGAAAACCGGTGCGGCATACGATACATACCGCAACTCTGCATGAGCAAAATGTACTAAATCGTGGTATCGCGAACATTAATTGTTTGAGTTGAATTGAAGAAGTTTACTGATTAGAAGGTTGGTTATGACCACATTTCACGTTGAACCCGGCGGCAGTATGACCGGCAGAATCCGGGTACCGGGTGACAAATCCATTTCCCATCGTTCCATCATGCTCGGGGCGCTGGCCGAAGGTGTCACCGAAGTGCATGGCTTTTTGGAGGCCGAAGATTGCCTGGCAACCATGAAAGCGTTTCAGGCCATGGGCGTACGCATTGAACATTTAGGAGCAGGGCAGGTACGTATTCACGGCGTTGGGTTGCACGGATTGCGTGCGCCGACCGAACCTTTGTATCTGGGCAATTCCGGCACCTCGATGCGTTTGTTATCCGGGTTACTGGCGGGCCAGAATTTCAATGTGGAACTGACCGGCGATGAGTCCCTGACCCGCCGACCCATGAAACGCGTTACCGATCCCCTGGCCCTGATGGGCGCGAAGATCGACACCAGCGCCACCGGTACCCCGCCGTTGCGCATCCACGGAGGTCAGCCCCTGCAAGGCATCGATTACACCATGCCCATGGCCAGCGCCCAGGTGAAGTCCTGTTTGCTGCTGGCAGGCTTGTATGCCCAGGGCAAAACCTGTGTAACGGAACCGGCGCCCACACGTGATCACTCGGAACGGATGCTCGCGGGCTTTGGCTATCCGGTGGAAAAGTCCGGTAACCGCGTGTGTGTGCGCAGTGGCGGCAAACTCAATGCTACCCGCATCGACGTGCCGGCTGACATATCGTCCTCGGCATTTTTTCTGGTGGGCGCAGCGATCGCGCCGGGCTCGGATTTGACCCTGGAACACGTCGGTATCAATCCCACCCGGATCGGCGTCATCAATATTCTCAAGGCCATGGGCGCGGATATTACGCTGCACAACCGCCGGGAAGTCGGTGGTGAACCGGTCGCCGACATCCAAGTACGGACCAGTCAATTGCACGGTATCAATATCGATGAAGCGGATGTGCCATTGGCCATCGACGAGTTCCCCGCGCTGTTCGTCGCCGCCGCCTGCGCTTCGGGTCGGACCGTACTCACGGGTGCCGAAGAATTGCGGGTTAAAGAAAGCGACCGTATTCAGTCCATGGCCGAAGGGTTACAGACCCTGGGCATTGCGGCGACGCCCACACCGGATGGCATGATCATCGATGGCGGCAAACTGGGTGCCGGTCAGGTACAGAGTTTTGGTGACCACAGAATTGCCATGTCGCTGGCCATGGCGGGGCTGCGCGCCGGCGGTAGGGTGACGATTAATGACTGCGATAACGTCAATACTTCGTTTCCGGCTTTCACCGGGCTGGCACAGCAATGTGGCCTGAAAGTTCGTCAATCGTGAAAGCTACTGCATGAATAATGAGCCGATCTACGTCGTTACTCTGGACGGCCCCGGCGGCTCCGGCAAGGGGACCATTGCGCGCCTGGTCGCCGAGCGCCTGGGCTGGCATATTCTGGACAGCGGTGCTTTATACCGGCTCGTGGGCTTGGCAGCTCAACAGCGGGGCGTGGCCATGGACGATACCGATAAAATTGCGGAACTGGCCCGGAATCTGGATACAGAATTCGCTGTAGATGGTTCCGTATCCCTTGATAATCATGATGTTACAAACGCGATCCGTACCGAGGAGGCCGGCAATCTGGCCTCCCAGGTAGCGGTGATTCCTGCGGTACGGGACGCTTTGTTAGACCGGCAACGGGACTTTCGGCAGGCCCCGGGACTGGTGGCAGATGGCCGGGACATGGGCACTACGGTGTTCCCCGAGGCCCAAATTAAGGTTTTTTTGACCGCCAGCGCCGAAGAAAGAGCAAAAAGACGTTATAAACAGTTGAAAGAAAAGGGAATAAATGTTAGCTTTCCCACTCTTTTGGCTGACATAATCCAACGGGATAAGCGGGACAGTGAGCGTGCCGTATCGCCCCTCAAACCTGCGGATGATGCCGTGCTTCTGGATACCACCCACCTCACCATCGATGAAGTGGTGCAACAGGTTCTCGACCTGGTATCCGCGTAGCCATGCTGAGAGAGAAATTAAGGTTCTGGACGACTGCAAAGTCGCTCCGGGTAAATGCAATTACAACCTCCGGGATTGTGTCCTACATCCCAGGAGCTGCGCAACCGGCAATCCGGTTGAAGGATAGTCAAGCAAATGACAGAAAGTTTCCAAGCATTATTTGAAGAGAGTCTACTTAAAACCGAAATGCGCCCGGGCTCTATCGTCACGGGTATCGTCATGCATGTCGGGGAAGACAATGTCGTGGTCAACGCCGGACTCAAGTCCGAAGGCGTGATCCCGATTTCCCAGTTCATGAATCTTAACGGTGACGTCAGCGTACAAGTCGGTGACGAAGTCGAAGTGGCTCTGGACTCTCTGGAAGACGGTTTCGGTGAAACCATTTTGTCCCGTGAAAAAGCCATTCGTGCCCAGTCCTGGATCAAGCTGGAGAAAGCGCATGAGAAGGGCGAAATCGTCAAGGGCGTGATCACAGGCAAGGTGAAGGGCGGTTTTACCGTCAATATCGACGAAATCCGTGCGTTCCTGCCCGGTTCCCTGGTGGATGTGCGCCCGGTGCGCGATACCACGTATCTGGAAGGCAAGGAAAACGATTTCAAAGTCATCAAGATCGACCGCAAACGTAACAACGTGGTGGTATCACGCCGCGCGGTGATGGAAGCGGGCAGCGCGGAAGACCGCCAAGAGTTGATCGCCAATTTGCAGGAAGGCATGACCGTCAAGGGCGTGGTCAAGAACCTCACCGACTACGGCGCATTTATCGACCTGGGTGGCATCGACGGCTTGCTGCACATTACCGACATGGCCTGGAAACGCGTCAAGCATCCCAGTGAAATTGTACAGATCGGCCAGGAAATCGACGTCAAGGTTCTCAAGTTCGATCGTGAGCGCACCCGTGTGTCTCTGGGTCTGAAACAGACCGGCGAAGATCCGTGGGAAGATATCGCGCGCCGTTATCCGGTCGGCCATCGTATGTTCGGCAAGGTAACCAACCTGGCGGATTACGGTTGCTTCGTGGAAATCGAAGACGGCGTGGAAGGTCTGGTGCACGTTTCCGAAATGGATTGGACCAACAAAAATATTCATCCTTCCAAGGTCGTGCAGTTGGGCGATGAAGTGGAAGTGATGGTGCTGGATATCGACCAGGAGCGACGTCGTATTTCCCTGGGCATGAAACAGTGTCAGGCGAATCCGTGGGAAGAATTCGGCGGCAACCACAACAAGGGCGATCGGATCAGCGGTAACATCAAGTCCATTACCGATTTTGGTATCTTTGTGGGTCTGGACGGTAATATCGACGGCCTGGTGCATTTGTCGGATATATCCTGGAACATGCCCGGCGAAGAAGCCATCCGCAACTATCGCAAAGGTCAGGATATCGAGGCTGTTATCCTTGCGGTGGATCCGGAACGGGAACGCATTTCCCTGGGTATCAAACAAATGGATAAGGACCCCTTCTCCAATTGGGTCGCCGAGCATCCTAAAGGCACCATCGTCAATGGCAAGGTCCTGGAAGTGGATGCCAAGGGCGCCATCATCTCGCTGATGGAAGGTGTTGAAGGCACGCTGCGCGCTTCGGAAATCTCCCGTGACCGCGTGGAAGACGCTCGTGCCCACTTGAAAGTAGGCGATGACGTGGAAGCAAAGTTTGTCGGCATTGACAAGAAGAATCGTTCTATTACGCTTTCTATAAAGGCTAAAGATAGTGACGAAGAGGCCGAAGCAATACAAGGCTACAACCGGTCGGGTGAATCCGCCGGTACCACGACTCTTGGCGACCTGCTGAAGGAGCAAATGGGCCATAAGGACTGAGACACCCGGCAGTATCCAGTGGTGAAAGTAGTATAAAGATCAGGTACGGGCCTGTATTCAGTGATACAGGCCCCTTCCTGGAGGATTTTAAACCTGTAACGGGAATAAAAATGACAAAATCCGAACTCATCGAAATCATCGCCCGTAAGCAACAACAACTGCCCTACAAAGACGTGGAACTGTCGGTCAAGACTTTGATCGAACAAATGGCGCAGGCTTTGGCGGCCGGTCATCGCATTGAAATACGTGGTTTCGGCAGCTTCTCGCTGCACTTCAGACCGCCGCGCATCGGACGCAATCCAAAAACCGGTGATGCCGTTGCACTCTCAGGAAAGTATGTTCCTCACTTTAAGCCCGGGAAAGAATTGCGGGAACGGGTTAACGAAAGCCGTGAAACTTCGCCCGTTATCGAACCCTGATAACGTGTAAAAAATCTCCCGCCTGTATGTCCCTGGTGTTGATGGGCGCCTACATAGGTGTTTACTGATTTGCACCCCTTATCGCCCTGCGGTAGAGTTACCGAAAACTCTAATCCCCCGTGGGTAACTGACAACATGACACCGGTTAATCAACCCGTAGGGTGCGTATTACGCACCGTTGTAGTAGCCGCCATAGCGCACTGTAAGCCAAGTATGTTCACGTTCTTGGTGCCACACCGTAAATTAATGCTATCGTCCCGTGGTACCCACCCATGAAACGCCTCCTGGG
>JAHECY010000123.1 GCA_024641505.1 Gammaproteobacteria bacterium | reverse complement strand
AGCGGCAATCCCGGGGCATCCGACTACGCCTACCCCGATACTGATTGGCTGCCGTCCTGGATCACAGATCCCACCAATGCGCAAACTTGGGATTATTGCCCGGGCAAAGCCAGTTCCACCCATTTTGCCAATCCTGGCCAACCAACAATGGACTTCACCCTTGGCATCGACGGCTACCTGGTCAACAATCCCTCCATGCCGGACATGAAGGCCCGTCAGTGCGTCGTTCAGTGGTTCCAGATGCTGGTATGGGACGGCGTTCCAGACTCGCAAAACTCAGGCAGCAGCAAGACCATGGATTGCATGCCGCGTCCGGACGGTCTGTGGAACAGCCGTTCCATGCAATGGACCGATCCCACTGCCCCCAACCCCGTGTTCTACGATGGCAACAGCCCGATCATGCTGAAGAAGCCCGACCAACGGCCCGATCTCAATTCACGCATGGCGCTGATGCCGTTGAAAGTGGATGGCAACACCGGCGTGGCTTCCGATCGCTGGTATAACGAGTGGACCACCTGGAACCCAGATCCCGGTAATCCGACCGGACCCTGGCTGCCTCAGCTGTGCAAAGAAGGCAGCGAGATGCAGATCGTGTTCATCCCCAACGCGACTGATTCCACCAAGGCAGTGGGCAAGATCGCGCAGCACAGCTTCCGGCAGTGTGGCGCGGACCCCATGGATAATAAATACGAGTCCTTTGACATCAACATGACCAAAGTGGCCGATCAATAAATAATCGCCGGGCGTGAACCTCGTGCTCACGCCCAGGTAAACACTCTTCACAGGCCCGCTTACCAGAGGTAAGCGGGCTTTTTCTTTACCAAAAATTCAGCTGAAACGACCTCTGATTTGCATATCACCATTAAACATACCGTAACCCCACCAGAGCTCTGCGTAGGGTGCGTATTACGCACCGGCTTTTGATCGTGACCAAGCTTCGGTGACAGGAACAATTCCGAAACAAAAAACGGTGCGTAATACGCACCCTACGAACCCACGGCACCGTTTAATTATGTGGCAACCCTCACAAGACCGCAGCACCGTCGAATAATGAGGCAAACCCCAAATCCTCGGCTCCGCATATTTATGGGCCAAACACAAAACCACGGCAGTGCTGGCTTAATGCGGTAAATTTCAGAATCGCGGTATCACCCTGCGTAGGGTGCGTATTACGCACCGGCTCTTGATCTTGACAAAGCCCCGGTAACAAGAACAACTCGGGAACAAATAACAGTGCGTAATACGCACCCCGCGGCACAATGCCAACCGTGTCACACAACCACCGACCAAATGCATTCAAATAACTTAAAGCTATCGGGTCTAATTATCGATAAGCTTTATATACGAGGGCGCGTAGCTTCAGGCATTCGACGGCGATAGTCACCCGTCCGGACGGAGCTTATTAATTCCAATTATTACAATATAACGAGGCAACACCATGAAACGCATACTATTCACTCTGCTGTGCACCGGCATCTTCGGACTTGCCGCCTGCAGCAGCGAAAAGAAGGAGTCGGAAGATACCGAGGGCATGGAAATGCCGGTGACCCTGTCGGTTGCCCAGAGCAAGGAGGACGAGCAGAAACGTGATGCGAATTCTTCCGCGCTCAAGAGCGTTTCCGGACTGAGCCTGAACTACGCGAAAATCATCAGCGCCCTGACCGATCCCACCACGGATTTCATGACCGATGAGCAACATGTGTGGGTCCATGACAAAGCCCTGGAACCCCTGGCCGCGGTCAATACCGTGCTGTGCCTGGCGGGTCAGACCGGCGCCAACCAACTGGTCAACCGCACTTATGTCGCCCTGGTGGACACCGCCAGATGCGAGCGCGAAGGCGACACCAAGCAGGGCCAGAACCAGGCCAGCGGCGGCGGCAAGACCCCGGTGTATCAAACCTGGATCGTGGATTCGCGCCGGGCGAACAACAGCTCGCCGCAGATCGTGAAAATCTGGATGAACGAGAAAAAGAAACCCACGGAAGATTATGATTTCGACAAGCACAGCCGCGCCGAGATCGTCATCACCGAGGGCGTATCCGATGCCAACCCCTATGGCAAATTCACCCTCAACTTCGTGAACATCGCCGATGAAGCCGCCACCAACGGCATTACCAATCAGGCGGTGGCCATCGGTGACACCGTGATGACAGGCACCCTGAAGACCGTGGACACCGCCGACGGCAACATCGGTTTCACCCTGTATCAAGACGTTCCCTATTGGCAAGTGATCGCCAAGGTGAGCGTGGTCACCGACCCCACCCAGACCAGCGGCGTCGCCCTCACCGGCATGCAACTGCCGGAATGGGATGGGGTAACAGTCACATACCCGGAAACCGCCCACGCCGTGGCCTATAACAGCACCAACCTGCTCATCAAGAGCGACGACGGCGCCGGTAATGACCTGACCTTCGCCGACCTCGACACCATTGACGGCCAGATGGAAGGCAATGGCGCCGTGTGCCGCAGCCGCACCCAGCACTCGCGCAATATCTGGCGCTATGATTTATACCATGCCACCGATGGCACTTACGACGGCAAGGCCGTGACCGCCGGCCAGCGCGTGGACCTGAATTCCGGTTTCCCGTTCCGCGCCGACACCGATGGCGATACCTTACCCGACACCTACGGCTATGTGGGCTACTGGGGCCTGTGGTCCGAGAAATCCCCAACCGCCGGCTGGGACGGCGCCACCATCACCAAGCAAGTGGCGGGCACCACCGCTACCGCGGAAAATTACAGCGTGCACCAGGCTGAGGGTAAAATGATCAAGCGCGTCCGAGACACGATTTTACTCTCGGAACTCAATGGTGAAACTTTTTACTACACCGAGTGCACCGCCGCGTGCGTGCAATACCTGGTGGAGTACACCAGCGACACTACCTTGTCCGTTGGTGGCGGCCCCTATACCGCGGATAAATTTTATAAAACCCATACCGTGGACTGGGCAGTCACACCGCCGGAAGCCGCCATCGCCCCGGTGGCCATAGACACCGGGGCCAATCCCTGGGTCGGTCTGTGGTCGGTGAGCCTGGGCGGCGCGGTGCTGTACATCAATACCGATCCCACGAACGTGATCTTCTACAAAGAAACCGTGATGGACGGTAATGACGCGGCCTTCGGCGGCGCTACCAAGCTCACATTCAATTGTTATCTGGATTGCCTGGTACCCGGAATGACTTCCGTCCAATACCAGGATCCCCATGGTGTTGACCCTGCCTATGTCGCGAATGCAAGCACCACGACTGTACCCGCCGCCGTCTATGAGTTGGATAAGGCGACCATGACGTTCTCCGTGGTAGAGGTTAACGGCGTCACTCAAACAGCCGCGGAAATCACCGCACCGGCTTGCACCATCACCGGTGGTGCAGCGTGCAAACCCGGCGAGCCCTGGGGCATCCGCTCCGGCGCCATGGTGGACGTAGCCGAGGGTTTGACCTTAGCCAACGTCTGGGACACCTGGAACCAGACCACCACCTACAGCTGGGAAACCGGTCACAACGCCGGCAACAAGAAAACCTGGGTCACCGACAGTACCGGGGCCGTGGTGTCCTTCGATGCGCCTATCGTGTTCCGTTACAAGCACAGCCTGGCCAACGATGCCAACGGCCATCTGGTCAGCAGCGCCCCGAGCTACGGCAGAACCTATCTGCTGCAATACTCCGGTAACGGTGATCTGTGGGGCATCCCCTGGGGTGACTCGGCCAATGGCGACTGGCGTCCGGAGTTCGGCATCCAGGACGGCATCCCTATGGGTCCGACCAAGGCGGTGGTCACCGATGACAACGGCAAGGATTTCGTGATCCTCGCCCGCGAGAAAGAACTGGTACCGGTGGCAGCCCCCGGCGACTGCACCGACCTGACCCTGAGCCAGCCGGCGCAACCCCTGCCCACGGGCGCGGACGGCACGCCCAGCAACATCAACGACCCCGAACCGACGCCGGACAATGAAGCACCGGCGGTGATCGGCGGCGAGCTTACCGGCATCTAACAATAATTACCTGATATTAACAAATCGGCCCCATCCGCGAGGATGGGGCTTTTTTTATGCTTCGCTCCAACCAGAATTGCTGCGCTTGAAGCACGGCAGACGGTGCGTATTACACACCATGTGTTAGTAGTCCATGCGTAGAATCAGGTAACAACAGGTATACGCTTGGTAGCGTCGGCACTGCTAATGGTGCGTAAAACACTCCCTACCGAATCTGTTCATTGCACTCTGTACGTATAGCTGTCACCGTATTTTACCCATGGACCATTAGGAACCCAAATTCTTGGGGCGATTGAAACACAAAAGCCGGTGCGTCATACGCACCCTACAAACCTTAATTCTTGGGGCGATTGAAACACAAAAGCCGGTGCGTCATACGCACCCTACAAACCTTAATTCTCGGGGCGATTGAAACACAAAAGCCGGTGCGTCATACGCACCCTACAAACAATACCGCCGCCGCGTAGGGTGCGTATGACGCACCGGCTCTTGATCTTTCTGCGGCGCGACGGTGCGTAATACGCACCCCGTGGTAACGCGGCTCCGATTTATCGACCGAGTGCCGGCACCACAGGCTTAAAATCGAAATCCGTAATGGATGTTGAAGGTCAGGATATCCGTACCACTGACATCACTGTAAAAATAACTGCCGCCGCCGATACTCATGTTCGCCGGCAATATCACGTCAACACCAACACTCACATAGGGACTGACACCCTGGTCCTCGCCGATCTTGTCGTTACCAGCTTGCGCCTCCATGCGCCACCCATAGAGACCGGCGCCGCCGTTCAACACGATACGCTTGATTGGCACATGACCCGTAACCCCGAACGATTGACCGTAGCCCTGAATATAAATCCGGTCGTCGGATTTGGCCGCGAATTTATCAAAGAGCGTGGTGCCGGTTTCCAATCCCAGATACGGCGTGAACTGGTAGCCGCCATAAATCTGGAACACCGACCCGCTTTTGAAATCGTCATTGTCCACCACCGCGGCCCCGGGACTGATGCTGACATACCAGAGCCCTTCCGCATGACTCACTCCGGACAGCAATCCCAACATCACGAACGCATATAGTTTTTTCATCGGCATCAACTCCCTGAATCTCATGGCACCAACAGCACGCGCACCTGGCGCTCCTGGCGCGCGGTGATGCTCCCCTGCCCGTAGGCCGGGTCCAAAATCCCGAGGCGCGAACGCACCACCATAATAGTGACATTGCAATTGGGAATGATACCGGCAAAAGCCAAGTTCAACTCGCCGGTGGTGATCGTGCGCGTACCGGGGTCAACCACCAGAGGATCGCCGCTGGCTTCAAAATCGTGCTCATAACTGCGGCCGTTAGCGCAGGAAGCGCTAACGTTCAAAAACATGGCATCGGCGCTGTTCGTCGTTACCGGGCTCCAGGTGACAACGATATCGTCATTGGCCAGGGAAAACATCTGATCGGTGGCGGGTCCATCGAGGGTAAAGCCCTCCGGCATCACCACCGTGGACAGCGGCGCGGATGTCCGTTTTCCCTTGCGGGTAAAAGATACCGTAAAGGTGCGGCCGACATAGTCGCCCGGAAACCGCGCGGAATATTTTTCCGGATCGATATCGCCTTCCGCATGCAGACGCTTGATGTCATGGGACAGATCCCCCACGTTGCCGAACAGATCGTCACTAAAATCCAGCGTGGAGAAATCACCCACGGTGGAAGCACGAAAACTGTCCTGCCCGAGCGTCACGTAGACATTGTCACTGGAAATGTTCATATCGCGTAACTGCGCCCACACTTCCGTTACCGTCGCGTCGCGGGCCTCCACCCGGATCGTGGCATCCATATCATCGGTGGCCACCCGGTCTTCGCCAATCGTCGAAGAACTGAGATCGCAGCCGGATACCACCGTCGCCACCAGCCACCACGCCACCAGGCACCGCCATTGTTTCTGATACCTCATAGATCACCTACCCTGATAAACACGCTTTCCATCCCACACCGACACCGGATATATATCCACCGCCACTGATCACCACAACCTGAGATCTGTATGGCACCAGCATAGCCGAATCCCGGCGGCGGTCCCAGTGGCAAAAACTGTACCGCGGCGAATACGTTTACTGAACACCCGGCGCTGCTCAGCTATTCAGCGAGCGCCCGCCATCCACGGTCAACACCTGCCCGCTCATATACCCCGCATCCCGGATCAGATACAGCGCGGCGCGCGCGATATCCTCCGGACTCCCCTGGCGTTTCAAAAATGTGCGCGCAATGATTTTCTCCCTGGCCGCCGCGTCCAACCCCTGTTCCGGCCACAATATCGCCCCCGGCGCAATGCCGTTGACGCGTATTTCCGGGCCCAATTCGCAGGCCAGCGCCCGGGTCAGCATTACCAAACCGGCCTTGGCGATACTGTAAACCGGGTGATTTTTCAGAGGCCGTTCGCCATGAATATCCACGATATTGATAATACACCCGTGCTGGGCACGCAGCGCCTCGGTCGCGGCCTGGGCGAGAAAAAACGGTGCCCGCAGATTGGTGCCCAACAAATCGTCCCACTGGTCGCCGGTCACCGCGCCCATGGGCGTGGGATAAAACGTAGAGGCATTATTGATCAGGGCATCGAGCTGCCCCCAACATCCCAGCGCTTCCGAAATGAGGTGGGGCAACACTGCCAAATCCAGAATGTCACCGGATACCAATGCCACGGAATCCGGCCGCAGGGCCTGCAATTCCTGCTGTAAGGCCCGCGCCCCGGCCGCTGATTGCCGGTAGTGCAGCACGATGTTAGCCCCCTCCCCGTGCAATACCCGGGTGATATGCGCGCCCACCCGATGGGCGGCACCGGTAATCAATACGACTTTGTGGGATAATGCCATGATCGGTCCTGTGCAATTTACCCGGACCAATGTAACGAAAAAGACGCGGAAAAAGAATACACCCAACGGAATTCCCTGATGCTGCCGCCGCCTAGCTCCCTCGAACTGCCAACCCCGTCCCCGGACGAGCAAGCCCACAGCAGCCGTCTGCTGACCCTTATTCGCCAGCGACTCGCGGACACCGGCGGCACGCTGGATTTCGAGCACTTCATGGACCTGGCGCTGTACGCGCCGGGCCTGGGTTACTATGCCGCCGGGCGGCAGAAATTCGGCTACCAGGGCGATTTCGTCACCGCGCCGGAAATTTCACCGTTGTTCTCCCAATGCCTCGCCAGACAATGCGCCGAAATCTTACCTCAACTACATGAGGGAAATATACTGGAGTTCGGTGCCGGCACCGGGCGCATGGCGGCGGACGTGCTCGCCACCCTGGCAACCTTAAACGCGCTGCCGACGCACTACTATATATTGGAACTCAGCCCCGACCTGCAACAACGCCAGTACCAGACCCTGCGCGCAGCAGTGCCCGAGTTGCTGTCCCGGGTCATCTGGCTCAATGCCTTGCCGACCACCTTCAGCGGCGTCATCCTCGCCAATGAAGTTCTGGACGCCATGCCGGTGCAACGCTGGCGCTGCATCGATGATGAGATCCGTTTGCTGGAGGTTATCTGGGAGCATGACAAACTGAATTATGTACCGGGCCGCGTGTTACCGCCGGCGCTGCACCAGCGTCTTACCCACCTGCTGCCCTTGCCCCCGGGCTATGAATCGGAATTCAACATGCGCGCGGAAGCCTGGATTCACACCCTGGCGGCGATTCTCGACGCCGGTGTGATGGTGCTGATCGACTACGGCTATCCGCGTGCGGAGTACTACCATGCCCAGCGGCAGCACGGCACGCTGCGTTGCTACTACCGGCACCGGGCCCATGACGATCCGTTTCGTTTGATCGGTTTGCAAGACATCACCGCCCATGTAGAATTCACCGCCATGGCGGAAGCCGGTTTGGCGGGCGGCCTGGATCTTCTCGGTTTTACGCACCAGGCGGGATTCCTGATCGGTGCCGGTCTGGAAGAATGCGCCAGCCCGTTATTGCATGAAGGGTCCACGCGGCAACTGGAAATCGTGCAACAAATTCGCAAACTCACCCTGCCCGGGGAAATGGGTGAAGCGTTTAAAGTGCTCGCCCTCGGGCGGGGCGTGGCAGGACCCCTGCGGGGATTTGAGTTTAACGACCAGCGCTGGCGCCTGGGGCTCGTCACTTAACAAGAAGATAACTCTATGGATTTTCTGCATATCATCACCCTGGCCCTGGTCCAGGGGTTTACCGAATTTCTACCGGTCTCCAGCTCCGCCCATTTGATCCTGGTGCCGATCCTGGCCGGCTGGGAAGATCAGGGACTCGCCTTCGATGTTTCCGTGCATGTGGGCACGCTCACCGCGATTTTGTATTACTTCCGCCGGGAACTGGGGCCCATGGCACGAGACTGGCTGCGGTCCATCCAGAAACGTCAACATACGCCCAACAGTAAACTGGCGTGGGGGGTCATCCTGGGCACCCTGCCGGTTGCGGTCGTGGGCCTGCTCGCCAAGGATATTATCGAAGGTCAATTGCGTACCCCTCTGGTGATCGCCGTTACTACCATTCTGTTCGGCCTGTTGCTGTGGTGGGCCGATGCCCGCGGGCAACGGCAACGGGATGAATACCAGATTACATTGCGGGATATATTACTCATTGGTTGCGCCCAAGCCCTGGCGCTGATTCCCGGCACGTCCCGTTCCGGCATTACCATCACCGCCGGCCTGATGCTGGGCCTCACTCGGGTCGGTGCCGCGCGATTTTCGTTTCTACTGTCCATTCCCGCGATTCTGCTGCCTGGGGCGCTGAAGACCCTGGATCTGATCAAGGATGACATGCCGGTGGATTGGCACGCGCTCTACATGGGCGCCCTTGTTTCCGGCATTTTCGCGTATTTTACCGTCCACTTGTTCATCCGGCTGCTGGACAAACTGGGCATGCTGCCATTCGTCATCTACCGTCTGATTCTGGGAGCCGTGCTGCTCGTGGTATTTCTCTAACATCGGAGCCTGACCGGGGGGTGGCGTGCGTCGAGTACGCCCTGGCATCAATACCTGATCAAATTTTATCGTTCATAAAAATCAATCGGTTATTACTTTATTTGTGCGGCGTCATGGCGCGGATTAACACCCGTTCTTGCCATGCCTCCCCAAACCCGGAGAACCTACTATAATAATAAGGATCGAACACTGACGGTTAAGACTTGGCGAACAGGGGGTAACAGCTGGAGACCTTGACCAGTTCCCCCGGCCTGTTGGTATGAGATGTGCTGTTTTTAACCAAGCGCTGAGACCATGACTGGAGGATTTTTATGGAAATAAGGGCCTACCGGCAACCAACCCGGGATCAAAACACCAAAAATCTCGATGCCCCGCGCTCCCCCCGGGAACCGCATCCTCAAATAGAGGATCACGATACCGCCCTCGTTTCCCTGCAAACTGCTTCCCGTCCACTGCAACTCATCCTGAAAATCATGCTGGAAAAAATCAGCGATGTCTTCGAACTGCACGACAATCGAAGCGCGCAGGTTGCGCGTTTGGAACTGACGGAAGAAGCCGTCAGCGCCCAGACGGTGACCTATCTGGCGCTTGCCTACCATACCTTCAAGAACCGTTTCGCCGATACCGAGCAAAGCGCGGCCATCGATCGTTTTGTCACCCTGGCGCGTCAGACCGTCAGCGAGGCCCTGCAGGAAGCCAGCATGCTGCTCGCGCAAATGCAGGTAAATACCGAGACCACCGATAACATCGTCATGGGTCTGGACGAGAAGATACACAAAGGGCTGGAACATATCGCGGCGCGCATCATCCTCTAACGACGCGGGCAATGCGTTAGATAGCGTTCTTGCGGTCTTTGATTTGCTGTTTCTCCAATGCCAACGCCTTACTGACCCGTACTTCATAGATATAACCCGCGCCCATACGCACATCGAGCATGCTGCCGGCGTCTTCCCATAGCCGGTGCTGCACTTCAAATCCGAAATAGGTTTGCACATAACTGCGCGCCGGCTCGCCATGGCGCTGACGCAGATCGGCAACCAATTTCTCATAGAACTCGGGACTGGTCACCGCGCGGTCGTACACCACGAATACCTTGTAGAGCTTGCCGTTGAAAAAATAATATTCAATGCGCTTGCCATCCTGGGCGGGAGTGACATAAACGTCGGGATTGATTTCCATATGCTCCGCGAATGCGTAACCCTTGCCCGGATCCGCCTTGGTGATCGGGGTCAGGCGTTGCAGTTGCGCCGCGGTCATGCCCCATTGGGCATGGTCATAACCCTGGGGCAGAACGGCAGCCGTCTGCAACGCGCACAACAGTAGCCAGGTGTTTAACATGCTTGTCTCCCGTGTTTCATTTGCTTGAGGTATCCGGTCCACAGCGCGAAAGCATGGTGCGTAATACGCACCCTACACTTGCCTGCGTCATGCGGGGCTGATAATGCCGCCATACCGTTAACAACAGGTGCGTAATACGCACTACGGGCTGCCCGGGCCGCCGTGCGTAGGGTGCGTATTACGCACCTTTTTTGCCCTGGTTTCCGCGTCTTCGTTTGCTAAAAAAACGGTGCGTATTACGCACCTTTTTTGCCCTGGTTTCCGCGTCTTCGTTTGCTAAAAAAACGGTGCGTATTACGCACCGTTACCCCGGCACGTCGCCCATCTCAATCCCAGGGATAATAGAAGA
>JAHECY010000209.1 GCA_024641505.1 Gammaproteobacteria bacterium | reverse complement strand
TGACGAAAGTAGCGGCGGTAATGGCGGACAGATCGATATCCTCCAGGGAATCATGACCTTTTTTGCTTTTTCGGGTAACGCTGGAAGTTAACACAATGCCGTCGGGGCCGGCCGCACCTGATATTCTCGCCGCTACGTTGGCCGCCGATATCGTGCCGCGGCTGGTGCCCACCAGCCATAAGGGTTTGCCCGGGTGCCGGTCGCGCAGGAATTTCATCACCGCGGCGATATCTTCGGCGTGCTTCTTGGTTTTCCGAAAATGAAAAAGTTTTTCCTTGTCGCTGGGCGTGTCGACCACGGCGACCACCATGCCGTTGTCGGCAAACTGCCGGCGGGTTCTGACCAGGAAGTTGCCTTCCTCGCCGATGCCGCTGTTGCTGATCCTCAAATTGCCGTCACCGCCGGCGAAGAGAATCACCAGCTGCGTGGCATTGTCGGGTTCAATCAGCCAAATGGGTTGCTGTACTCCCGGGCGCGACGGCAATTCATGAAAAGACTGCTGCTCGGCGAAGCTTGGGGGACTGAGCAGGCATGGCAGCGCTAAACAGGCAATCAACGCAATTTTTTTCATAGTTTGTTTCCAGTCGGGTGGCTAACGGCTTGCACTCACAAAAAAATAGCATCAAATCGGGGTTTATTAAAGAGAAACGCGTCGCTTGGCTGTGATACGCAATGCTGGGTTTTGATTCTGGTGAATGTGAGGCAATGGTTCCGAATGTTGACGCTGACAAACTGCCGAGGAGAATAGTCATGTGCTGGCCTTACGTTTTCCAGGCTGCAAGGGCCATAATGTGAATGGATGGCTTGACGGAGATGGTGCTTATGATTATGTTTTACGATATTCTGATCGATATGAGGTTGGTATGACAACCGTAACAGTTTCTCCAAAATATCAAGTAGTTATACCGAAAGATGTGCGCGAGAGGCTGGGCATTAAACCCGGACACAAGATCGAGGTGGTGGTTTTTGAGGGCCGTGCCGAGTTTATTCCCGTACGGGATATGCGCGCGATGCGCGGTTTTCTGAAGGGTATCGATACGTCGGTAGCGCGGGACAAGGATCGCTCGTGAACGTAGTGGATTCCTCCGGTTGGCTGGAATTCTTTGCCGATGCCGCCGGTGCTGAGAATTTTGCCGACCCCATTACCGATACCGGTAATTTAATCGTACCCAGCATCTGCCTGTATGAAGTATTCAACCGTGTTTTGCAGCAGCGGGGTCAAGATATGGCGTTGCAAGTCGTTGCGCTGATGAAGCAGGGCAGGGTCATATCATTGGATGAAATGCTGGCCTTGCAGGCCGCGAAGCTGGGGCATGAATATCAGCTGCCATTGGCGGATTCCGTGATATTGGCAACCGCGTGGCACTACGTCGCCGTGCTTTGGACCCAGGATTCCGACTTCCAGAATTTACCCGGCGTGCGTTATTTCCCTAAATCCTGATGACCCCACTGTTTTACAACAACACCGGCTCCGTCGTGTAAACCGGCTCGTGTCATCAATCAAAATAAACGTTTGGAACAGTTCCATTTGTGTGGATACCCTAAATGGGTTACAGTCCGTTGTCTCGCACTATGTCATCGCACATTCATCCGGGGATCTGGAGTAACGGCTGAAATGGAAAGATCCGAACGCTTTTATAAAATCTGCAATACGCTGCGCAAAGGAAAATCGGTGCCAATAAGCGCATTGCAGCCCCTCCTGGGAGAGGTATCCGCGGCCACCTGCAAACGCGATATCCTTTATCTGCAGGATCATTTCAATGCGCCCATTGAATACCACCCGGCCAGCCGGGGTTGGCGCTTTCGCCCGGGAGCGGAAGAGTTCGAGATGCCGGGCCTGTGGTTCACGCCCAGTGAAGCACAGGCCCTGATCACCCTGCAACAATTGCTAAGCAATATCCAACCCGGCCTGTTAGGCCCCCATCTTCGCCCCATACAAACACGCATCAGTAAACTGCTGGAAAAACAGGACCAGACCGTCAACGAAGTCCAGCGTCGTATCCGTATCCTGCAACAAAATGCACGCATCGTCTCATCACAATATTTCGAGCTAGTCAGTCACGCGCTTCTTGCCCGCAAACGTCTGCGAGTTACGCATTACAACCGGGAACGCGATGAAACAACCGACCGGGAAATCTCACCGCAGCGCCTGGTGTACTACCGCGACAACTGGTATTTGGATGCGTATTGTCATTTGCGCAGCCAGTTGCGCACGTTTTCCCTGGACACGCTGCAAGCGGTGCGCGTGCTCGACAATCGAACCGTAAAAAATATTGCCGACGCCCGCCTCGATAAAGCACTGGGCCGCAGCTATGGCATTTTCGGCGGTGCCCCGACCCAGACCGCGGTGTTGCGGTTTACCCCGACCCGCGCCCGCTGGGTGGCCCGGGAACAATGGCACCCCCGTCAGCAGTGCCGGTTTGAAGACGGCTATTACCTATTGGAAATACCCTATGCCGACGATCGAGAATTGCTCATGGACATTCTCAAGCATGGCGCGGAAGTCGAGGTTTTAGCGCCGAAAAACCTGCGGGCAAGGGTGCGGGAGATGCTGGGAGATGCGTTGGAAAATTATAAAAAATAGCGAAGTGCTGTGGCATGGGGTGGGGTGGGGGGTGTGGTAGATTTGGGGTTTTGGGGGTGGTTTTAGACATGAAGTTTTAAATATCGGTAATAAATCTGGTGGAATGCAGGCGTGATAAATGTTAAGTGAAGATAAATCTTTTGTAAGGTACTGGGGGAAAGCCAGTAGATCTGACAGCGGTTATCATTTATTACCATACCACTGTCTGGATGTGGCGGCTGTAGGAAAGATTCTTCTCGAAAAACATCCTGCGCTTCGGAATCGACTTGTAATTCTGTCAGGATTGGATGAGAGGGCATTTATGT
>JAHECY010000032.1:16662-41568 GCA_024641505.1 Gammaproteobacteria bacterium | reverse complement strand
GAACGCCACTGGGGCGGCCAGCTATGACCTTTATCGATCCACCGCGCCCGGCTGTGATCTCGGCAATCCCCCATCCTGTGCCGGTATCGTCATCACCAACAATGTCACATCGCCGCTCACGGTGACCGGCTTGGCCAACAACCAGGGTTACTATTTTAAACTCCTGGCCAGCCACGCCGGTGGCCACAAGTTGGAATCCCTGGAGGCGGGCGCCCGACCGGGACAACTGGCGTTCGATAATCCGGTATTTGCGATCGCGCCCGATACCGGTGGCAATATCTACCTGGCTGGGGATTTTACCCTGGCGGGTGTGCGCTCCGGCAGCGGCGTACCGGTGCATCCGCGTAACGGCTATGCTGTACCGTTCAATTACGCCATGGTCGACGGCACGATTAACGCCGTTACCTCCGATGGCAAGAACGGATTTTACATTGGCGGGATATTTGCCTATGCGGGCGGCCTGCCCCGGAACAACCTGGCGCATATTCTTGCCAACGGTCAGGTGGATACCGTCTGGACCGCGGGAACCAACGGCGTGGTCGAAGCGTTGAAGGTCAATGGCAGTCGAGTGTATATCGGGGGCTCGTTTACCCAAGTCAACGGTCTGGCCCAGGCCAATGTAGCCGCGGTGGATACGGTCAGCGGGGCGCTGCAGTCCTGGGATCCGCAACTCGCCGGTTTCGTTTATGCGCTGGAAGTGTACGCCGGCAACGTTTTGATCGGAGGCAATCTCATTCAGTTGTTGGGCGTACCGCTAACCTCGAAACTGATCGCCATCGATGCAAACGGTAATCGCGTAAGCACCTGGGATCCGGCGGCGGACGATATGGTGTTGACGCTGGCGGTGGAGGGCGACACCATCTACGCCGGCGGTTTTTTCCTGCATCTCGGGGGCGCCGCCCGCAACCGGGTGGCCGCCGTGAACGGCGTTACCGGGCTGGCAACACCTTGGAACCCCAATGCCGACAGCGTGGTGCGCGCGCTGGCGATTACACCCGCATCGGTCTATATCGGTGGCAGCTTCAGCACCATGGGGACTCAGTTGCGCCCATTCCTGGCCCTGGTGGACAAAGCCACCGGCGCGGTCGATGCCTGGAAACCTACCGCCAACAGCACCGTTGAAGCGCTGACTCTGCACGGGTCGAAGGTGTATGTGGGTGGCTCCTTTACTTCCATCAGCGGTAAAAGCCAGTCCTATCTGGCGGCTTTCGACACCAATACCGGTTTGATGAATCCCTGGAATCCCGTGCTGAACCACTATGTACAAGCCTTGGCCGTCAGCACCAACGCCGTTTATGTCGGCAGCCATGCCACCTCGATGGGAACTATGGTGCAGCGCAATCGCCTGGCGAAACTGGATCCATCGGGTAATCTGACCGACTGGCAACCGGCAGCCAACGGGCGAGTTCTGAGTTTCCTGGTGGACGGCAATCGTCTGTACACGGCGGGTGCTTTCAGCACCATCGACGGTACATTGCGAGGTCGTCTGGCGGCCTTCGACCTGACGACTGGCGCTCTGCTGACGTTTAATCCCGCCGCGGACAATACAGTTTACGCCCTGGCCTTGAGCGGTACCCGCTTGTTCGTGGGAGGAGATTTTCTCAACATGGGTATTGCACCCCGCAGGCGTCTCGCCGCCATCGACACCCTGCAGGATACCAATAATGTTCTCCCATGGATGGGGGAAGCCGACAATTCGGTCTATGCTCTGAATATCATTGGCACAACGCTGTATGTGGGTGGTCGCTATGAAAGCATCAGAATCGGTTTACCCGACCAAGTCACGCGCTTCGGATTGGCGGCCCTGACGACCACGGGTAGCGGAGCACTCACGGGTTGGTATCCGTCCCGGATCAGGAACAACACCATCAACACGCTGGCATCTCGCAACACTATTTTGTTTGCCGGGGGAAGTTTCACGGAAATCGGTTTTGTCCCGCGCAATTATCTCGCCGCCCTGGATACCCTCGATCCCCTGGCCGATGCCTTGCCTGGATGGGATCCGAGCCCAAACTCCTATATTTCATCCCTGGTCGTCAGCGGGACTGCCTTGTACGTGGGCGGCAGCTTTACCACGATTAGCGCCGCACCCCAGAAGCGTGTCGCTTCTCTGAACGCGGACACGGGTGCCAATAACCCCTGGGTGATCGGCACGGATGCTTCGGTTTCCGTCGTCCTGCCGGCCAACGGCATGGTCTATGTGGGCGGATCGTTCACCAGTTTTAATAAGGAGCCGGTTGGATACTTCGGGGTGGCGCCGCAATAGCGCCACACAGACAGCGCTGGCCTGGACGTTAACGCGCCATCGAATGTTTTGCTATTGATATCCGGTAATGGGCACCAGAGCGCCCTGTTCCGGCCAGCCCTGTTGCGCGGCCACCTCCTTGATGACACCGATGCGGTTGGCATGCACCGGATGGGTGCTCAGAAATTCGGGAGGCGTGAGCCCGCCTTCTTGCGTCGACACCACCAGCAACGTCTCAAATAATTCAGTGGCGCCGTTCACATGGCCGTAGAGCGCGACCAGCGTTTGCAATGCGGTTTCATCCGCCGCCGTTTCCTGAGTGCGACTGAAGTTGAGGGAAGTCAACAGGGTCGTGTTGTCCACAATGGTGTCGGCGCCGTCACTCTGGGTGGCACCGGTAATGGTCGCCAACGCCATGTTGATCACCAGGGACCGGCCCATATTGCGAATCGGGTGCCGGTGCCGGACATGCGCGATTTCATGAGCCAGCACCATGGCCAGACCGTTCTCGCTGTGCAATGTATCGATGATGCCTTTGAACATCACGACATGACCGCCCAGGGTGGCGAAGGCGTTCACGGTATCATCAGGAAGATAATGGACCGTGATTTTCATACCCGGGGGTAGCTCTTGGGCCCTCGCAATTCTATCGGCAAGTGTCTGCAGCGCGGCTTCAATGCGTATCGTCTCCGGGTTTGCGCCAGCATTGGGATCCGCATCCGAATTCAAGCCGGGCAGCTGCGCGATGAAGTTATCAGCGAACGCCGCTTCGGTTTCGAATGGAATCCGATCGGCAAATTCTTCCGCGGCAAACCCCAGCGCCGACACTAAGATAGCCAGCAATATCACGATACCACCCAGCAATACCGCCAACTCGCGCAGCGGATGATGCGGTGAAATATTAATACCTTCAGGAATCTCAGGATTTTCAATGATCACGACGGAGATCCCGGCCGCGCGGGATACAGCGCGGTGCCATAGGCCAGGACTTCCACGGAGCCGACACTGTTACGTCGGCCCTGGTAGATGCTCATGGTTTGGAATTTGATGTTGAAAATGTAGGCTGCGCCCAGCGCCGCCGCCTGTGCCTTCATGCGCAAGACTGCTTCGCGGCGCGCCCGGTCCAGCAGAGTTTCATAAGAGCTGACACGGCCACCCCAAAGATTGCGCAAACCGGCGAGGAAACGTTTGAAATAGTCGACGGAAATAACGACATTGCCGGCAACCAGGGTCGATTCCGGAGGCGGGTTATCTACAGGTGGATATTTGGTGGCTACGACATAGATGTGGCGCAGATCCCGTTCACGTTGGCGTATCGACCGATAATGCCGGTTTTCCGCATAGGTCCCGAAGCCGTAACCGACTACTAAAAATATCGCCAATACGATCAGATTGCTCACGCTTTACTCCACCACCACCGCGGTGCCATAGGCAAACAGTTCCGCGGCGCCCTGGGCAATACTGGAGGTGGAAAAGCGCACATTCAAAATCGCATTGGCGCCGATCGCCTGCGCCTGCTGGGTCATGCGTGATACAGCCTCGTCACGGGACTCCTGCAACAGCTCGGTATACCCTTTAAGCTCGCCGCCAAAGATGTTTTTAAGGCTGGCCATGAAATCCCGACCCACGTGCTTCGCACGTACAGAACTGCCCTGTACCAGACCCAGATGTTTAATAAGACGTTTGCCGGGAATCATTTCCAGATTGGTGATGATCATGGTGTCACTCCACAGGTCAGGGGAAAGCCCCTGTTGAGACAGTCATCGGTCGTGGGCTGGGAAACTTAACATCAGCATGGGTATTTAACTGCACGGTCGTATCCAGGGCCTTTGTGATCACACGGAGCTTTTAAGATTAGGGGTTAACCATTGTTTTTTATGCATAAATATGTGACTAAGAGCAAACTACCGACGACAGCGCTGGCTTCCGGCAAGCCCCATTGGAAAGTTGAGTACGGCGACGTAACGCGGTCGCGCCAGGCAAGCTCCGGAGTCGAGGCCAGGAGGACATGAAGTATTGGATAGAGACTATTGTTAATTCAAGATATTATCTGGTCTGACGCTGTTCATCCCGCGCCACCAACCCCGGGAGACCACACGGCAATGATTACGATTATTTGCACACAGGCCGCATGATCACCCGATTTATCGAATACTTTGTCGATCGTCATCTGCTGACAAACATGTTGTTTGTATCGGTTGTCGTCGGTGGCCTGTTGTCCTGGCAGGAAATCAAAAAAGAAGAACTCCCCGATATCACCTCTGATTTCGTGCGTATCGCCGCCGCCTATCCCGGCGCGACCGCGGAAGAAGTGGAACACTTTGTCACCCGCGAACTGGAAGACGAAATAAAAGGCGTCGATGGCGTCTATCGAATCACCAGTTCCGTGAACCGCGGCAGCACCTCGATCAGCGTCGAGTTGGAACGCAACCTGTCCAACAAGGACGAGGTCATCACGGAAATCCGCAATGCGGCGCTTGCCGCCAAGCTGCCGCCGGAAGTCCGTGACAAGCCAACCGTGCGTGTGTTCAAAAGTTCCAAGAAAGCCATCATCGACATCGCGCTCATCAATACCGGCACGCATTTGCTCGACAACGCCCAGCGTGAACAGCTGCAGCGTTATGCCGGTATCCTGGAATTACAACTGGACAATCTGCCGCAGATCAATGGCGTCAATCGTTCCGGATATTTACAGCCGGAAATCCAGATCAGCGCCGATCCCGCCAAATTGGTGCGCTACCGGATACCGCTCAGCCAGGTGGTGCATGAAGTGAAAAACAATCATATCCGCCAGCCGGCGGGGCATATCGAGGTGAAGGACGAGCCTAATGTCACCATCAATGCGCAATTGGACACGGTGGCGAAGCTTGATCGTCTGTACGTGCAGGCCGGCTTTCAGGGCAAAGCGATAACCCTGGCGGATATCGCCGAGGTCAGGACCGATTACCGGCGTGAAAAGGAAATCATCAAGGTCAACGGCCACGAAGCGATTTTATTCAATGTGGTGAAAAATGCCTCCTACGGCATTATCGATTCCCTGGAGGCGGTGCAAACCGTGGTCGCGGATTTCACCGCCAATAATCTGCATCAGACCGACATGCAACTGGTGCTGCTGGATGATGAATCCTATGATGTGCGCAACCGCCTCTCCATAATCGCCATCAACGGCGCCATCGGTTTCCTGCTGATTTTATTGATGCTGTTCATCTTTCTCAACAAAAGCGCCGGCATGTGGGTAGCGATGGGCATTCCCTTCACGGTTTGCCTGACGCTGGTGTGCAGCATGCTGATGGGCTACACCATCAATAATGTCACGCTGGCGGCGGTGATTATCGTCATGGGCATCGTCGTCGATGACGCGATCGTGGTGGCGGAGAACGTCGGCCGGTTTCGCGCCCGTGGCATGAGCTCCCGGGATGCCGCGGTGCGGGGCACCGCCCAGGTGTTCATGCCGGTGGTGGCCAGTATCGTCACCACCTGCGTCGCATTCGTGCCCTTGTACTATTTCTCCGGACGCTATGGCAGATTCGTCGGTTTCATTCCGCCCATCGTGTTTCTGATGCTGCTGGCCAGCTTGCTGGAAGCCCTGGTCATCCTGCCGGGACATTTGCACTTTACACTGCCATCCCTGACGCGTCGGGCACCGGGACAGGGGGCAAGCACCGCGCCAAAAAAACACTGGTTCGATCGCGTGGAGACGCTCTACGGCACGGGATTGATCCGGCTGCTGCGCTACAAATATATGATACTGCTGGCATTTGGTTTGTTATTGTTCGGCGCCTGGAAACTGGCCGAATCCACCATGAAATTCGTCCTGTTCCCCAATACGGAAACCCGGGAGATCGTGATTCAAGGTACCGCGGGCAAGAATGCCGATCGTTATGAAACCGCGCAGGTCACCAAACCCATCGAGGACATTCTGCAGCCCTATATCGGCAAGGAGGTGGTGGGATTCCGCACGGAAATCGCGCGCAGCCGACATGGCGGCGCCGCGGTGGAAAATAAATTCCGCATGATCGTCGAAATCGTGCCCAAGGAAGCGCGTGACGTTTCGGCGGACGACCTCGTGGCCCAATGGAAACCCAAAGCGGAAGCGGCGCCGGGCTTGAACAAACTGATCATCCAGAAGAGTCGCTGGGGGCAATCTTCGGGCAGCGCGGTCAACGTTGTAGTGCTGGAAAACAATGATCAACTGCGCGACCACGCCGCCAATCTGGTGTTGGCCGCCATGCAGCAACATCCGGACTTGAACAACGCCGAAATCGATCAACCGTTGAAATTGCCCGAGTTCAGGATCGACATCGATCGCAATAAAGTAAAACGCCTGGGTATCGACCCGTCGGATATCGCGGCGACCTTCCGCGCCTCTCTGGAAGGCGATGTGCTCTACGAATTACCCGACGGTAACGAGCATATCGACGTGCGTTTATCGGTACTCGAACGCGCCAAACGCGACATCAACAGTATCCTGGCGATACCGGTGGAAAATCGCGCAAGCTATCTGGCACCCTTGCATGATCTGGTCAGCGTCAGCAAGGCGGAAACGCCGACTTCCATCACGCGTCGCGATACCCAACGCGTTACCTCGGTGTTCGCCGACATGAAAGAGGGCGCCACCAAAACACCGTTGGAAATCGCGACCGACCTGGAGCAGGGAGTATTCCGCGACATCATCCGGCTGCAACCGACGACCGCGCTCGGCTTCGACGGTGAAATCGCGGACACCCGGGAATCACGCAATGATTTTCGCAATGCGACGCTGCTGGTGGTGTTGCTGATTTTCGCCATCCTGGCGATTTTATTCAACTCCATTACCCGGCCGGTGTTGATCATGCTGGCCATACCTTTCGGCCTGGTGGGCGTAATCATCGCCTTCTGGCTGCACGGTCAAACCCTGTTCGGTTTTTTCGCCGCCATCGGCGCGCTGGGCATGGCGGGCGTGGTGATCAATGATGCTATTATCATGCTTACCAAGCTGGATTTGGAATTTGCGGATAATCCCGAGCTGCCGGTCGATGAAAGAATCAGTCGCATCGCCCAGACGCGCTTGAAAGCGGTGCTCCTTACCACCTTGACGACGGTGGCGGGTGTGCTGCCCACGGCTTACGGATTCGCCGGTTATGACGCCATGCTGGCGGAGATGATGCTGGCGTTGGCCTGGGGGTTGATGTTCGGCACCGTCATCACCCTGATTTTAGTACCGAGTCTGTACGCGGTACTGGTGCAATGGCGTCGGCTTGCCCGCATGAACAATTCGGTGACCACATGAAGTCGATGACGAAAACTTCCGGCATGGCGTTGGTGCTATGCATTGTCGCAACACTGACGATAACGCCGGTCGGCGCCGCGGATCAGACCGACAGCCTGTCGCTCAAAGAATTTATTGTGCAGGCGGCCGCCAACGACACCGCTTTTGAGGCGATCCTGCTGGATCAATTGCCGTTGCAATACCGTCGTGACGCCCTGTTGCCCGACCGTGACACGATAGTCGCTCTCAAACAGCAATTTTATTATTTTCAAGGCGGCAGCGGCAGCGCCGGTACCTCGTTAGCGCTTAATCGCTTGTTCGCGGATACCGGCACCAGCGTTTCGGCAAGCTACAGCAAACCGGCGACATCCACCGGCGGCGATCAAGCCAGTCTGCAGGTTATGCTGTCCCAGCCCATCGCCAAAAACGCCTTTGGCAAAGCGATTGCGCTGCAGGACAGCATCATCGGACTGGAGAACGCCGTCAGCCGTTACCAGATCGTCGAGGCTTATGAAGATTATCTCGCCAGCCTGACGATCGCCTGGTACAACTGGTATTCCGCTTACGAAAACCTCAAGGTCGCCATTACCGCCTATCAATCCGGCCAGCAGTTGCTGGCAAACATCCTGGCGCGGCAACGCCAGAAAATTGCTCTGCCGGTCGATGTCAATAAAATGAAACTGTCGCTGATTGCCAAACAGGAAAATGTTATCGTGCTGCAGGAAATCTACGACAATCTCAGCAATTTTATCTACAGCGCGCTGCGCCAACCATCGGCGCAGCCACGGGTGCCTGGACTACCGGATGCGCCTATCACCATTCCCGATTTCTCCACGGAGTATGCGCACTTCACCCAGGACAGCCGCACCTATGAGATGCTCCATTTGCTGGAACAGCAAACCACCCTGGAAGTTGACAGAGCCGCCGATGACCTGCTGCCTTCGACCAACTTACTGCTGGGCTATCAACTCGATGGCGCGAACTGGGGCATACGCGACCAGGACAACAGTTTTTTTGCCGGTATCGCGCTTACCTGGCCGCTCGGACACACGGTTGACAAGGCTAAGTACGAAATTACGCGCATCCGGCACATGAAAACGCAACTTTCCGGAAAAAACAAACACGAGGAATTACACACCAACTTGGCGACTATCTATACGCAGATTCAACGCGAACGAACGCTCATGGATGTGTCCCGGAGAAAAATCGAATTGGCGGATTCTATTCTTAAGGACGAAAGCGAGAATTATTCTTTTGGAAAAATCAGTCTCAATGACTATATCGCAGCCGTCAATGATGTCGATGCCAACCGCTTCAACAACACGGCGCACAGCGTACAGCTCAATAAGCTACTGGTGGAATGGCTGCGGCTGACGGATCGCCTGGTGGATGAAAAGGAGGTTCTGCGGTGAATCAATGTTATCTCGATAATTTGACGCCTGCCGCCGCTTGGCGCAAGCCAATGACGAATTCTGTGCCCGGGAAACCTGTGTCGTGCGCTTGGCAGTAGACATTAGCGTCACCAGCGATATTTAACATTCGCCATGGTCGCCGTCACTGATGCCGCACTCTGGATCGCTTATCTGCTTCCCGGGGTGGCCATCTTAGCGTCCTGGCTGGCGCGTGCCCGGGAGCCGGCGGTGCTGTTTTTGCTGGCGTGTCTGGTGGCCGCACACCTGGTCGGCGCGCACACGCTTTCGGGATCGGCGTTCATCCTGTTACCGGCATTTAGCGCCGCCGTGTGCGCGGACCGTTGGGAGAGGGAGAAGGGAACGAACGACGGCGATGCCTGCTGATCGTGTGGGCGGTTCGGCGTATTAGCGCACAGGGGCATCCGCCGAAACCGTAGTGGAGGCCGGCCGCGCATCACGATGATCACCAGGGCGCGCTCGTCAGGGCAACGAGACTCCCACCATGACCTCAGCCGTTGGCATTTGCAGCCACCATGCCAGCCCGGCAAGCGCGGCAACCACCAGCAGTACTTGAAAAAAACGCAGCGCGGGTGATTTGGCTTGCTTGCCGAACAGACGTTTCCGTTGCCAACGTTTTTCATTTACACGAATGTCATTTTTGGACATGGATTCCGTCGCGTATGTGCATATTATTGCGCCGTTGCATGAACCGGCGAACTGGTTTCTAGTGCAATGGATTATAAGGGAAAACGGCTCACAGTGACACTGGTGGACCTTGCTTTTTGGCGCTGATGGCTTATGCTTCCGTTAGTGGGTGGCCAAACCGACCTGCCGGGAATATGTGCACAATGGAGGGAAGCGGCATTATCGTGAAATGGTCAACCCGGGCGCTCGATATTACACGCTACCGCCGGTGGACGGCGCTGTGCCTGATGGTGTTGCTGGCCGGATGCGCACGCCCGATCATACCCGACACGCCAGAAGTCGTGCTGGCTGCGGCGCCCTACCAGATTCAACACTCACCTCAAATACCACTCACGCCCCCGGCGAACCACAGCAGCCTTTCCTTGTTCAATGCCGGTATTCGCTTCACGGACTGGCAGGGCAAAGACACGTTTCTGGGTGAAGTACAACCGCTGTTCGGGCGGCGCTGCGTCTCATGTCACGGCTGCAGTGACTCACCCTGCCAATTGAAGCTGAGCTCTTTTGACATGATCAGGCGTGGCGGCACCAAGATCAATTATTACGCGCCGAATCTCACGGAAAAACCTTTTCCGGAAGCACGCTTCGATGCGCCCCATTTCCATACCGTGCTCGGCAATACCAGTACCGGCGACGCCGCGTTGGAAGATGCGTTGCTCTACCGGTTTATTGACAGGGGCTTGCGTAACACCACCGACGGGGATCGCGCCGGCGCTTTTGATCTGGATTCAATACGGGGCTTGCAAGCCCGCTATGACAAGTCCGCCAAGTACCGGTGTGTCGCCAACGGACCGGAGTTCGACAAGTTTATTACCCGGAATCCCGGCGCCGGTATGCCGTTTGGCATGCCGCGGCTGAATGACACGGAGTTTGCCACGATCAAGGACTGGCTGGCGCGCGGTAGTGGCGGGCCGGACGCCGAGGCGTTGATGCATTTACAATCACCGTCCCGTCCGGCAGTGATCGCCACCTGGGAAGCGTTTCTCAACCGGGACGACAATAAGAGTAAATTGCTGGCCCGTTATTTATACGAGCATCTGTTCAGCGCGCGTCTGCACTTCGGTGAAATGCCCGGAGAGTTTTATACGCTGATACGTTCACGCTTACCACCGGGTTCCGAACAACTTGATGAAATCATCACGCCTTTGCCCCATGACGACCCGGGAGTCACGCGCGTCTATTACCGGTTACAAAAAGTGACGGCGATGATCACCCAGAAGGATCATGTGGTCTGGCAAGTAGGCGGAGAAACCTTGCACTATCTGCAAGCGCATTTTATCAGCAATGCCTGGCAGGTGGCGGACGCCGATATCGTGCTTCCGGACTATCAGGAGAAAAATCCGTTTTCCGTGTTTCAACAAATACCGGCGGTGTTGCGCTACCGGTTCTTGATGGAAAATTCCAAGCTGTTCATTGAATCCATGGTGCGCGCGTCGGTATGTGTCGGGCGTTCCGCAACGTATGCGATTTCCGATCATTTCTGGGTGTTCTTTTTGCGTCCGGAAGTGGATGTCTCGTCCGGATCCCAATTCTATAGAATCGGCAGGAAAGCGCGTGACGCCCTGGATCTGGAAACCAATCGCTTGATGTTTTTACTGCAAATGGAAGACCGGTTTTTCGCCAACAAGCAATATCTCGAGGACTATGAAACCGCGTTACGGGAGGAATTGCGTGCCCAGGCGCAGGCAGGATTGCGGTCGGCCCCCGGTCTGGGGCTGGAAGATATCTGGGACGGTGACGGCGTCAATCCCAACGCCTGGCTGCGGGTGTTGCGTCATGACGCCAGTGCCACGGTGCATTACGGACAGGCGGGCGGCTTTCCCCAGACCATCATGGTATTGAACTACGCCAACCTGGAACGCATGTATTACAACCTGGTGGTAAATTTCAAATATTGGGGTGACGTCAAGCATAAACTGAGCACCTGGCAATCCATGAGCCATGAGCGTTTGGAAGGGGAGGACTTGTTTATTTCCCTGTTGCCGGAGGCATCACGGCCGGCGATACGCGATTTGTATGTCGGCGATCTGGAATTGCCGGCGCAGTTCGTCACCGGCCTGTTGGGGAAACATCTGGTGGGTAAAAAAATCAAGAAGCACACGGATCTGTATTCCATGCTCAGCGGCGGCCGGCCGGCGTTGACCGGATTGCCGGGTCGGGAACGGGCGGATGTGGAATTGGCGCGCATGATCCGTGACCGTATGGCGCCGGCGGTGCGCGGTCCGGCCGATGACCTGAACAGCAGACCGGAAGACGGCGAGAACATCTATCTCAGCGAACCATTGTCCCCGATCACCATTGAACCGATGAGCAGTCTCGCTGAATTTGAAAACTATGTGCGCAGAATAACCGCGGATCGCGGCAAAGGGCGCTATACGCCCTACCTCAATGGCATCACCTTGATCAGGGTCGGTAACGCCCGGGAGCGGCAACTCTACAGCCTGATCAGCAATCGCGGTTATTTTTCCCATGCCCTGGTATTTGCCGAAGCTCAGGAGCGTGACCCGTCTCGGGACACCTTATCGGTTTACCGGGGTGTGATCGGCGATTATCCCGAGCTGTTTCTCGATGTGCCCCTGGAGCAGGCCCATGAGTTTCTCAATCGCGTGCAGGCCCTGTCGCCCAAGAGCTATAAGGAGCAACTGCGCAGCATTCGGGCCGACTTTGGCATTCGCCGCAACAGTGCCCGGTTCTGGCCTTTTGTCGACTGGCTCCACGACTGGCATGTGAAATCCGGCGATGGCTACATCACCGCGGGGATCTTGGATTTGAGTAAATATGATCTGTATGACAGCCGGCAATAACGATTCGCCGGCAGCAGCGGTTGCGTAACCGGAACGGTATTTCAGGGCAGTCGCGATGTTTCTCCCACCGCGGCCAGCGGTACTTGTTAGCCAACGATGTCGAGTACCCGGCGACGAAATTTCACGCCGAGGCTGGCGGCCAGATCCTGGCAAGCTTCAATGTCGACCCCTTCAAGACCATCGATCGCGGTGGCGGTTACGTCCTCAATATACGTCGGCGCGGCACGCAAGAAAACCAACATCGCGTCGAATGCGCCGGGTAGCGCCGGTTGACAATGACGGTTGTAAGATTGCGCATCCACCGCATTCATGGAAACCGACACTGCGTCGATAACCGAGCCAAGTTCCGGCAATACATCGCGTTTGTGCACCAGATTGGCGAGGCCATCGGTATTAAGGCGGGTTCGTCCGCCCTGGGATTTGACATAGTCGGCGACATCCAGTAACACCCGCAGGCGCAGCGTGGGCTCACCATAGCCGCAGAACACCACTTCGCGGTAATCCGCGGGACCATCTATGGCGTCGATGATTTCTGCAACGGTCGGCCGGTGACGCAGCATAAGGTCATAGTCATGAACCCGGCGACTGCCATTATGTTTTGGGCAAAAACCGCACTGCAGGGTACAGCGATCGGTAATGTTGAGATAAAGCTTATCCCCAATCGTATAAGCAAGGGTTTGTTCAGACACGACGATCGACCAACGAGAAGAGGTAAAAGGGTATTTTCCTACTGATTACCCGCAAGTTCAAGATAGTATTGGGGTAGTTCACCGAGACTGCCCGCCTCGCCAACAATCAGAACCGGTTTACCATTGTTGATCGCCAGCAACCATTCCGGATTTCCATCGAAGAAGTGCAGGGGTAGAGCGGAAAAGCCCCGGATACGGCCCTGGGGGCCACCCCGCCATTAGCCACAGCATTCCTATGTGTATACATTTTGGATGTCTAACCCCGTTTTACCCAAGCACTATTGATATACACCTAAGCAAGCTTAATCAAGGACGTGAAGATAATGTCCTACGTTAACATTGATTTAATACTCGGTCCGTAAGCTCCGCAACGGCTACAACGAATAAAAAAGTATGAGTGGATGATTTGATATAAGCCACCCAATGCCAGTGAACGTTCAGTACAGGCTTTGACTACTTTTTTTGTGCCTACAGATTTTTTGTTCTGAGCGATATGTCACATAAATCTGGAGTATAGTTGTAGGACACTATGGGCTTGGAAAAAAGCAAGAACTGGCAGAGCTGTATTAATCGTGGATAACGAAGGTTAGGTGGGGTTTACTTATGATGACTCAAGGAAAGCGTCAAACGCTTGTAGGTTTTTTTCTGATCTTTTTACTGGCTGTATTGACCGCAGGATGCGCCGGTGACAGCGGCGGTGGTGTTACCCCACCCGTCGACGACAACACCGGAACCACCGACCAGACCGGCGATAACACCACCAATGATACGAAAGCTTCCGCTGCACAGGTCGACATCGAAGCCAAGGTTGGGCCTATCATTGAGGTCGACGTCAACAGCGGTCCGGTTCTGGTAACCCTGGATGGCAGCAAATCAACCACGTCTTCCCAGGACCCAATGACTTATAGTTGGGCGTTTGATTACATGCCGCAAGGCAGTACGGCGCAATTACAGGGCGCCGACACGGCAACTCCCAGTTTCTACGCTGATGTCAAAGGCACCTATCTCGTGGACCTGGTGGTGAGCGTTGGTGACGTCTCCAGTCTGCACGCTGTTTCGATGGTGGTCTCCGAGCTCGTCGCGCCTTTTCATACCGGATTATCCAACAATTGCGTGAATTGCCATACCGGCGTGCCGAACGCGGCGGGTAAGGTACTTCCAGGCAAATCCGAAAATCACATCGCCAGCAGCAATATGTGTCAGGCGTGTCATACTAAATTGGGCTTCAATGTTCCGATCTACACGGATCATCGGGAGGTTTTCGGGACTTGCAGCGCATGTCACGATGGAGTAATTGCGGTCGGTAAATCCGATGCGCATGTTCCCACCGTGGCCGAATGCGATGATTGCCACACTACTATCAGTTTCCTGGAATTATCGCCCGATGGCACATTCGATCATACGGGCATTACCCGGGATTGTATCGGCTGTCACGACGGTGTTATCGCCATCGGCAAGGGACCGAATCATATTCCTACCGAAGAAGCCTGTAATCAGTGCCATATCGTAGGTGATTTCAAAACCGTCGTGTTCAATCATATCGGCATCAAGGGTGATTGCGCGGTTTGCCACAACGGTACCACGGCAAAAGGCAAATCCATTGGCCATCCGGTCGTAACTTCCGACTGCGGCATGTGCCACACTACCCGTGGTTTTCAGCAAGCTGACGGCATATTTTTTGATCATACCCTGCCGGGTGTCGTCAGCGAGCTCTGCGCGACCTGCCACAACGGTGATACCGCCCGTGGGATGTCGGCCAACCATATCCCGATCACGCAGGATTGCGGCGCGTGTCACGTGCCAGGTAATTTCGTCACCGGAACTTTTGATCACACCGGTATCACGAAAAACTGCGCGTCATGCCATGATGGTAAAACGAGCACCGGCAAGTCAAAAGGCCATCTGCCTACGACCCAGGATTGTTCCGTTTGCCATACCACCAATGCATTCAAACCGGCAACCTTTGATCACGCGGGTATCGTCAACAACTGCATATCCTGCCATAACGGCATAGCCGCCACCGGCAAGATCAGTTCACAGCCCAATAAGCAGCACATTCCGGCGCTGGATAGCTGCCAGGATTGCCATACCATCGGCGGAAGTTATCTACCGGCCACATTTACCCATGATGGCATCACCAATGGCTGTGAAGGCTGTCATAACGGCAAATTCGCCGGTGCCATAGCCAAGAAAACAGGTCACTTGCCGACCAAGCAGGATTGCCATTTCTGCCACGCGACCGATGTGTTCAAGCCGTCGATTTTCAAACATGCGGGTATTACCGATAATTGCACCTCCTGTCACGACGGCAAATATACCAGTATGAATGCGCTGGGCAAAAACGTCGGGCACGTCGCCACCACCCTGGATTGCGGCGTGTGCCATACCATCTCCAGCTTCGCGAAGGCGGTGACCTTTGACCACTCGGGCATCGTCGCCAACTGCGCCTCCTGTCATGACGGCAAGCAAGCACTCGGCAAGAATGTGGGCCATATTCCGACAACGCAGGATTGCAGCGTATGCCATGTGCCAGGTACCTTCGCGACCGCGGTGTTCAACCATACGGGTATCGTCAATAACTGTGCGAGTTGCCATGACGGCAAAACCGCCACCGGTAAGTCGGCAACCCATATCGCCACCACCAAAGATTGCTCCGTGTGTCATAACACCAAGGCTTTCGCCGGCGCCAAGTTTGATCACAAGGGCGTTACCAGCGGTTGCGCGACGTGTCATGATGGCAAGTCCGCCATGGGCAAGCCCACCAATCATGTGCCGACGACCAAGGATTGCAGTCTCTGTCACGTGACCGCCGGCTTCCTGCCCGCGACATTCAGCCATAGCGGCATCACGAATAATTGCGTGTCGTGTCACGATGGCACCTTTGCCCAGGGCAAACCGAAAGGTCACGTCGCGACCACCCAGGATTGTGCCGTCTGCCACACCACCAAAGCTTTCAAACCGGCGACTTTCGATCACACTGGCATCAAGGACGGTTGCAACACCTGCCACGGGGTCACGGCGACCGGGAAACCCACGACGCATATCCCGACCAGCCTGGATTGCCATTTCTGTCATACCACCGCGACCTTCGTCGGCGGCACCTGGGATCACACTGGGATCACCGGCAATTGCGGCTCATGTCATGACGGCACCACCGCGACCGGCAAATCGAAGACGCACTTCGCGACCACGGCAGATTGTGTAGCCTGTCATAAGACCACCGGCTGGGCGCCTGCCAAGTACACGCATACGGGCTACTACCCCGGCACTCACAACTCAAGCGTGACGTGTATTACGTGTCATACGGGTAACAGCCAGACCATCACCTGGAAGTCACCAACGTATAAGGGCTACTGTGTCGGTTGTCATGAAAAACAATACAATAACGGTCATAGCAAGGCTCTTGCCAGTAACCCTACCTATTGGAACTGTACCGGCAGCAAGTGCCACAGTGTCAGCAGTAGGAGCTTTTAATCGCTGATGGCGTCCACGCCCCACCACGCCCTTTGCACAAAGGAGTCGTGGTGGAGCAGAGGTGCGCCGGCGACATAACGTTGAAATGTACAAAGGGCATACCGGACGCCGGTGTGCCCTTTTTTTATTCCAGGTTCGCAAGCGCTGCCACGATCCGGCGGCGTTACCTGAAGATACATGAGCAACAATGACTTTGCCGCCGGATGCTATCGCGGCGAGGCTAATGACTCGGTTACTCCCGTCCGGCCCCCATCGATATACCAACCGGTTCGACAAGCTGCTCGACGCCGGGAGATTCCGGGGCGCCAGCCACTTGGAATCGCAACCTAATTTATCACCTCAGCAGTGATTTCAGGCTGCCAGATATGGTGAGTGTTGGCGGGAGGTGGTTCACTGGCGCCACGGATATTCCAGTCTGTGCCCAAGCCCTGTAAACGGCACCGGCGTGCGCCGGCGGCAACGATTCGAGACTCCGTGTTGCCAACGCTCAACCTGGAACAAAACGGGGGAGGCGCGCCCCGCTGATTGTGACAAAGTAGATATAAAGGGAAATTATCGCCGCGAAATAGCACCAGACGGATATAAAGACAAAGTCAAAGAAGAGCAGGGTGATGATCGCGGACAGCATCACCAGCGCGCCTAATACTTTGTGATACCTGTCAGATGACAGCAACAATGGCATCAGGACGATCAGCATGTAAATGCCGGTAAGTACAAAGCGGGGCACAAAGTCATCATAAAGCAGGATGGTCTGGTATTCGATGGAGTGACTGATCACCGATGCCATCAGCCAGTGATCTTGTCGGAGAAAGGGCAGGTACAGGGTGGCGCCAAAGAGGGCGCCGACGGTGGTCATCAGCAAGAATAACTGTTTTCGACTCTGCCTGACCTCGCTCACATAGCAGGAAAACGGCACCCACATTGGCCAGAAAAAGTGGGAAAAAAACACAAAACCCAATACCGGCCAGCGCGGCATGGCGCTATCGGCGGCGCCAAGCGCCCACCAGACACCACCTTCCAGGGCCTGTTGCAAACCAAATACTATGGGCAATACCGAAAACGCCCAAAACGATCGATTCTGACGCAGGGCCTTCGCCAAAGTGAACGATCCCGCGGTTACCAGAACCACCGCGCTGGTGAAGCTGGCACTGGCGGAGTAGCACATGGATTTATAGTTTCACAGTATTAATTGGAACCGGTACCATCGCCAACCGGAATTGAGCTGACATTTCGAGAATCCTGATGGACACGGATAATGGCGAGCATGGAACGTGTGGTTTGTATTCCAGAACCACGACCTCTCCACTATGGGTGGCGGACAAATTGTTTCAGGACTTGATCAGCCACCAGACTACCATGGTTCTTTAGATAAAAACACCGAATAATTCCGTCGCCACGTTGCCAACACCGTTCACGGCGGCTGTTTTTAGCCATTAATTGCATGAGTCCGTACCTGATTTGTTGAAGTTGATCTGGCACTTACCTGGTAGTATTTGGGGTGTGTCATAGCATCGTTGTCCACGGCACGCAATTCGATAAAGTTTATGCAGGGGGAAGGTCGTGAAAGTTCTATATCAATTTCGGATTTCACATTATTGCGAGAAAGCGCGTTGGGCACTGGATTACGCGAACATACCCTATCGTACGCGAAATTTATTGGTGGGTCCGCACCTGAAACAGATCAAGAAAATCGCGCCGGACAGCAGCGTGCCGGTGCTCAAAATAGAAGATCGCTACATTCAGGGGTCGGACAAGATCCTGGACTATGTCGACACCACGGCAAAGGACGCGGGATTAACGCCCGCGGACTCATCACTGGCGCAACAAGCGAGACAGTGGGAGTCGTTTGCGGATCGCTATCTGGGTGAACCGGTGCGCTGCCTGCTGTACCACGACGTGTTGGAGAAACCGCATATATTGTTACCGCTATGGCTTGACCAGGGACCGTTTTACGGGCGGCTGTTCTATCTGCTCGCCTACCAGAAATTAAAGGCGGTGATACGCGTACGCATGCACGTCAATGAGAAAACCGCCGCGTTATCCATGCGCGGCATTGAGCGGGGCATCAAACGTCTGGATGCGGCGCTGACCGAATCCGATTACCTGGCGGGTCCGAGTTTCTCGCGTGCGGACCTGGCGGTATGCAGTTTACTGGCGCCCTTGCTGTGCCCGGAACAATCGGGGTACCGGTGGCATGACGATATGTCTCCCGCATTGACCGAATTTCGTCAATCCCTGTTGACATCCGCCACGGGGCGTTGGGTGCTAACCACTTATGAAAAACATCGAAGATGTTGAGTAATGTAGAAGGATATCCTGGGGGGCGGGAGCACAAGATTTAACCCAGCGTGTCTATCCGAAGTACCAATAATTCTACAATAATGTTATATATCAATGTGTTACTTGATATTCGTCGATTAAATATATTTTAACTAATTCACCGTGGGGTCTCAAGTTACGCGCAAAATTCACGATAAAAAATAGGAGGAAAATGACTCTCCAGAAAATCATACAGCCAAGGTAGATTCAAACATGAGTTACATCAATTGGGACCAAAGCTTCAGTGTCGGTGTCAAGACCCTGGATAATCAACATAAGCACCTGTTTGCTATCATCAACCAGCTATACGATGCATATGAAAGTAAAAAATCCATTGAGGTCATAGCTGAAATCTTCGACCAGGTTCTAGAATACACATTGGCGCATTTTAGCATCGAAGAGCAGTACATGCTTCACTACCGGTACGACGATTACAACGAACACAAAGCACTGCATCAAAACCTGGCTGCTAAAGCGAAGGAATTGGCTGAAAAAATCCACGACGGTGATCTGGAGGCGGTGGCCCAAGCACACCTGTTTCTGAAGGGATGGTTGGAGAAACATATCAAGAAAGTCGATTTGCAGTATGCGGAACATATCCGAGCAACTAAGGCGCAGAAGGACAAGATTGCCTGATTTGTATTAGTCTCAACTTGATCTGACACCAGACTCGCACCGGTACCCGCCCCCAGGTCGGGGCGGGTACGGTTCTTACTTTTGTGGCTTAGATGAGTTCATACATCGAATATAGCGTTGATTCTTCGCGGTTAATTCGATCGACCAGCACATTGCCAATGTTGGAGAGCTCCTGTTTGAACTCCTTGGCATTAGCATCTGACACCGTCAATTTCTGATAACGCCGCAGAAAATCCATCACCACCTTGCCAATCTTGTCCATTTCCTGACGAAAACTCCTGACCAGGGCGGCATTCATCTCATCGTTTTCCATATGACAATCGAGAAAAACATACAATTTCACGTTTTCGTTCAATAAATGGTCAGTCAGCCTGGCCTTAAAACGACCGAGTATCTCATTGCATTTTTTGTAGTCGCGTTTATCAACAGAGTTGCCGATTTCCGTATATTGACGTAACAATTCCTGATGATCGTCCTTGAGTTTGTCCACCAGATATTCGTCATATCGAATCGCCGTGCCCTTGGCGTAACGCACTGCTTCCTGGACCTCAGGACGTTTGTCTTGCAACCGGGATTCACTTGGCGACGGTTTGATGGGCATGCGCTCCGAATTTTCGCTTGTGTCGGCAACAATTTTTTTCCTGAATAATCCCAACATTGCGATACACTCCTCAATAATATGTAAATTCGTGTTGTCCGCATCGTGACACGAACAAATGCGCCTATATGGCTATTATCATCTAGAAACACTACTTTCTAAATGAGAGAATCCGCGAATTGCTATCGACATCACATTAATCAGAGCAAAACTTAAATGGTATTTAGGATGCATGTAATTGATGGGCATTAGCTTAATTCATTTGAAAAAAACAATATGGTCACCCCCGGGAAGCGTTACCGGTAGCGAACAGGAATCGCAGATCCATTCCAGGAAGGATGGTGATGTTGAAGACAGCGTCATACCAGACGGAATAGAGGGTATAACAGGAATATGGTGGAATTCTCCTGCGCGACGGGTGTTCACCGATAGAATTAATTTCAACTCGATCCAGACCGGGCTATGATATGAAGGTTGTAACCGACTACGCCGATCATGGTCGAAAAATTACCTTCACTTTTCGCGGTACAAAGCTGTATGAATCAAGACCCAACGAAAAATAAACTTGATAAAGTCATTGCCGACAATCGCCGTCATCAGGATGCGCGGGCAAAATCCTATCGAGAACAAGCGCTGAAAATGTATCCCTGGATCTGTGGGCGCTGCAGTCGGGAATTCACCCGGCAAAATCTCACAGAACTCACGGTGCATCATCGCGATCACAATCACGACTATAATCCTGATGACGGCAGTAACTGGGAACTATTATGCCTGTATTGCCATGACAACGAACATCAACGGCAACTCGAACTCGCGGGTACCGACGGGGACCGCCGTGCGCGGCAGGTTGCCACATCGCAGCCGTTCGCGAATTTAAAAGATCTGATGAAAAACAAGACAGACTGAATCGACAGACAGACCCGTGCCGGAGTGTCACCACCTGTGGCGCGATGCTTGCGCTAACCACGGTATCCGGGAATTTGCCCGGCGTCAGGCCCATCGCCAGTCGTTAACTTCATGCCTCACGCCCGGAATCAGCGCGGCCGCGGCTACCTTACGCCAACGCCTGCTACTTCGCCACTGCCTGCGTCCGGAGATCCCGCAAGCGCAATACCTTGTCGGGAAATCCGTACCGGTTCGGGAAGATAGCGCTATAGTCTAGCCAATGATGCCAGTTTTTAGGAGCCCTACCTACAGGGTGCGTTCCCAACGCCATGCGTATGACCAGGAGTGGGATTCATCGATATTCTGGCGAATGGGTATGTTTTTGTACTGGTACCAGCCACTGACTTTCCAGGCATAGGCTGCACTCGCGGTTACTACTGTTCCCACTTCGCCATTACCGACCACATCATAAGTAGATTCCATTTGTGTGATTTCAATGGTGATCTTACAGCTGACATCGGCATCTTGCTCGCAGTAGCTGACGGTTTTAGGATTATTGGCCAGACTGTTCCAAAATAATTCGTTATTGCGCTCCTGGCTCCAGGGTACGAAATAACTCTGGACCGTTACGGGATCGGAGGTTTTTTCTTTGCCGTCAACCACTGATGTCCAGGTGTAGGTCCAGGTACCGGTATTGTCCGGGACAAATCTGGCTCCGATATAGTAGTCCGTAGTATCCACGGATTCGTCGAAGGTGACCGGCTGACCGGAGCTGTCGCTGATTTTATAGCCCTTGGCGGCGTCATTCAGCGATACGGCATAATTGTCGAGGAAAGCATCGATACCGGTGTGGTCCGCATTGAACGGCTGTGTAAAGAAATCATAGAACTTGGGATCGACACCGGCATTTTGCAGATCAACGGCGAAATTGGCGTTAATCGTCGCCATGGCCTGTTCGAGCTTATCCCGGTTCCAGGAAGCCGCCAAGGTAGTCCAGGTGTCGAAGGCGCTATTCAGATCCGCATGATAGGCCAGGAACAGCGCCAACTGGGTAAACGGGGTGATATTAGCGACACCGGCTCCGGTGGCATAACTGTACACGGCGGGCAGAGCGCCATTGTCGGGTTCGCTGCGAATCAAATAAGGTCCGGGCCGACCGGCCAGATTAATCGTGAAGTTGCCGGAGGCATCGCTTTGGGTGCTATCCGTGTTCCCATTGGCGTCGACGATGGTAACCTTGCCCGCGACCGGTGCGCCGACGGCGACGGTTCCCGTCAGCTCGCGTGTGATTGTCGAAGATGTCTCGGTGCGGGATTTCTCGCCGTTGTAGTCATTGTTATTTACGGCATCCAGTTCGGAAGTACTGCAAGCAGTCATTGCTGCTACCAATCCCAGAATCGCTATTCTTGTACAATCCATATTACGTCACCCCTGCCTGTTCCTTAAAATATAACTGAATTTCCCATTAAATAAATTCTCGCCACCGTCACCGTGGCAGTTGGCAAGCTTACAAGTTATGCTGGCGCTGGGCAACCTGAAGACTCACGGAAAATTTGACATAACGAACATGATTTCCGTAATACCAGGCCAGCACTGCGGCGTGCCGTTAGCATGTCCGGCAACGGCCATGAACCAGCAGGATTTCGGATCGCGAGATACTGGCCGCAAAACGCGATTCGACCCATGGTTACTTAATCAGGTCGTGAGCGTTTAGTTGTACCGGGCAGGAGGCGTTGGCAGGAAATCATAGAAATAACTTGGGCGATGGCTTTTCCGTGCCGTCTCGGTTTGCGAGAACGTCGACAATTTCCTGGCTGTTCAACAACAGCTCAATTTTATTGACAAACGCTTTGGGTACGGCGGTTTTCGCGAATTCCAGGGGATTCGATAAATGATCGAGCAATTGTCCGCCCAGTATTTCATTACCCTCCAAGTCCTTACTCGCAAGGGTTTTGCCGCCGCTATCGAGCACATCCAGGGATAAATTGAAATGCACCCCGGTAACGCCGAAGGTTTCTCCCTTCCATTCGTAAATCGTCAGCATGATAATTTTATCGGCTTTCGTGGCCTTGGCTTTGGCAATCACATCCTCCGCGCTCATGCGCTGATCGGTTGCCACGCGCACTATGCTAAAGCCTTTCTTCTTGAGGGCGCGGTCGATGGCGTCAGTAAATTCGTCCGCCACCGGTTTGCCGCTACTCGTGGTCATATCGTACGGAATTCCCAGCCCGGAGCGGAACAGGCCGGTGAAGCGCGGTCGTTTAAGTCCATTGAGCACATATTCACGTTGATCGAGCGACGCCACGGCAAAGCGCGCGGCGCCTGCGAAATCAAGCTTAGGCACCAAAGTGTGGTAAGCATAACGATTCTGTAAGGTGCATGCACTGGCAAACAAAGTGGTACCGAGGAGCAGGGCCCATAAAATATAGTTTATTTTCATACTGACATTTTCCCACAAAAAAGCGCATTTGACGAGAAACCTGTGGCCAAACAGGTAAGAGTTAATGGTTACCGGTGAATGACGATCACCCCATATGATCTCGTGGTTGATTCTAATAATAAATAGTCGAGCGCTGGGAAATAATTCGGTATGATGCTACCAGCCTCTTCGAGGACAACCGCATGCCTGTCCAACAGATCTACGGTTATTGCGCACTGTGCATTTCCCGTTGCGGTTGCATTGCCACGGTGGCGGACGACGTTTTATTGAAGGTGGAAGGCGATCCGGATCATCCCACGGGAGGTGCATTCTGCGCCAAGGGTCGGGCCGCGCCGGATTTGGTTTATCATCCCCAGCGCCTGCGTTCACCGCTGCGCCGTATCGGCCCACGCGGTGCCGCTACCGGTTGGGAGCCCATCAGTTGGGACACGGCGCTGGATCATATCGCCGAACGCATGCGCCATGCCGCCGCCCGCATCGGTCCGCAATCCGTGGCTATCTCGATCACCACGCCCAGCGGTACCGCCATCAGTGACAGTTTCGCCTGGATTCACCGGTTGGCGCACGCCTTCGGCACGCCCAATGTGGTGTTCGCCACGGAGAACTGCAACTGGCACAAGGATTTTTCCCCACACGACACCTTTGGCTCCGGCATCGGCATGCCTGAACTGGAAAAAACCGGTTGCCTGCTGTTATGGGGCGCCAATCCGCCATCAAGTTGGCTGTCGCTATCGGTGGAAATACGCAAGGCGCGCCGTCGCGGCATGCGGCTGATCGTCGTCGATCCGCGCCATATCGGTTTCGCACGCGGCGCTGATCTCTGGCTGCAGCCCCGACCCGGTACCGACGGCGCCTTGGCGTTAGCCATGGCACAATGTCTATTGGAAGCGGGCGGGGCGGATAATAAATTTCTGCGCCGCTGGAGTAACGCGCCTTTCTTAGTACGCACCGATACCGGCTGCTTTCTCACCGCCGCTGAGCTTAACGCCGGGGGTTCCTCCCAGCATTACCTGGGTTGGGATACCGTGCATGCACGACCGGTGAATATCACAGCGACGGGCGACGGCGCCGGACTGGCTCTGAGCGGCAGCTACACCGTGGTCACGGCCACCGGACCGATCCGTTGCCGTCCCGCATTTGCCTATTACACCGATGCCTGCGCTGCGATGCCGCCCGAGCGCGCGGCGGCCGTGACCGGCGTACCCGCGCAGCAAATACGGACCGCGGCAACATTGCTGATGGATGCCGCGCCCGCCGCCTTCTTCACCTGGACCGGATTGTGTCAACACGGTAACGCTACCCAGACCACACGCGCCCTGTGCTTGCTGTATGCACTCACCGGCCAACTCGATGCGCCGGGCGGCAACGTTTTTTTTCCGAAACCGCCGATCAACGACGTCGCCGGTCTCGATCTGCTGCCCAAGGGCATGTTGGACAAAACCCTCGGCCGCGCC
>JAHECY010000032.1:0-16562 GCA_024641505.1 Gammaproteobacteria bacterium | reverse complement strand
TGCGCCATGGTTACGCCCCGGTACCGCTGGGCGATATCCCTGATGTCGATGACTCACGCTGGCCGTTGACGCTGGTGTCGGTAAAACACGGCGCCTACTGCCACAGCCAGATGCGGCAATTCGACCGACTGCGTCGGGCGCACCCCGCGCCCACGGCGGACATTCACCCCGATACCGCCGCCGGCCGCAACATTGCCGACGGCGCGTGGCTGGTTTTGACTACCGCGCGTGGTCGCATCGCCGCCAAGGCGCGCTTGAATGCGGCCCTGGCGCCGAATGTGGTGTGCGCCAGTTACGGCTGGCACGAAACCATGCAACCGGAATTAATGATGGACCTGCCGCCCGAGATATCATTGAATTTTGAGACCGTGATTGATCCGGCGGCCTGCGACCCGATTTCGGGTTCGGATGCATTGAAGGGAATCGGCTGCGACGCGCAACCATTGTCTGTTGCCAGGTCGCATTCACAGGATACGCGTCGTTAGCGAAGCCACGATTTGACCTTAGGAATATTGCCTCAACGGGCAATGTGAGTTTCGGGTTTCATACAGAAAGAAGGTTTTCCTTGATGCAATCTTCACTTTCCAGGCTAGTTTTGGTCGTGGGTGTCATGCTGCTCACGGGTTGCAGCGGTCCTTTGGATATTCGCCGGCCGGCGTTACGTTACGATCTCCCCGAAACAGCGGGTAACCGTACCGTTGGCTATGATTTTCAGACCAACGCCGGTCACCGATTGGTGTTTCCGAGCGGTGACAACTATCACCAACTGGATGACTTCAAAATTGAATCCTATTATGAAGGACAGTTCGCTTTCTTCTACGGTCCCTTGAATAATCTTGATTTGTCCGCGGTGATCAGCCCGGTATCAGGTCCCACCGTAAAAATGAAATATCAGTTCATCGGTAAGTCACAAACCCAGTCCGGGGCAGGTGCCACATCAGCGTCGCTGATCGCCTCCCTGGCATATGAATCGGAATATAACGAGTCGGGTCGTCCATGCGGTCCCCGGATGAAAATCACCGCCTATGACGCCGATATCGCATTATCTGCCGGTTATCGCCCATCCTCAAATCTACTGCTCTACATGGGTGGATTTTACTCCACTATCAGATATTCAGGCGATGTTGACTGCAAAGACTTTACCATCTACACCCCATATCGCGGGATCAATGTCGGTATCGCTTTGTTTGCCTCGCCGGGCTTCAATGTCATGGCCGAGTCCTCATGGAGCCGCTTCGTGTGGCGAGACGAACATCATTACTTTTGGGCGAACGGCATCCGTGTCGAGAAAGATATACGGTTTTAAAAGACGTCGCTTACCTGAATACCCGGTTTAACATAATAAGCAGCTATAGGCGGTATAAATCAGACACTTATCGTACCACTCGCATCAACACTCGCCAGCGTGGTAAATTTTGTACACACGGATGTGCTGGTGAGCGGCAACGGCAACGGCGCGTCCAGGCAAGGTGATCTGATCACGGTATAAACAATCAAAGGAATTAACGAATGCCATCGGCAGCGGTATATCAGGTCGTCGAAAAAACGATTAACGGCAGCAAACTGATTGGTGACCTGTTGTCGCCGGCTGCCACCCAATATTTGATCAGCAACAGCCTGGTGCGGCCGATCAAAGCAGGCACCGTGTTGTGCGACCAGAACCTGTTCGATGCCACGGTCTACATGATCATCAATGGCGCGGCGCAGGTCAGCGCCGGCAGCCCCGATACCAGCGTCACCCTGGGCACCGTGCAGTCAGGCGAACTGGTCGGCGAATTGTCGGCGCTGTTTAACATACCGAGAGTCGCGACCGTCAGGTTAGTGCGGGACAGCGTTGTTCTGGAAATACCGGAGGAGGTATTCCAAGGCGTGCTGAATATGAGCCGACACGCCCGCGACACCCTGACCAAGCGCTGCATGCACCGCTTGATCGAAACGACACTGCGCCAAGTGCCCGTGTTTCATAACCTTGATCATCAAGCTTTCACCGAGTTGTGCTACTTGTCGTCAATCGTTACCAAACCAAAAAACACCATCATTGCCCACGAAGGCAAGACCGAACGCAGTATGTACGTGGTGTGCAGCGGTGTCGCCCGGGTCTATATCACGGTCGACATGCGCGAGATACCGGTAACCCTGCTGCGCAGTGGCGACTACTTCGGCGAGTACTCCCTGTTCAGCGGTCATGCGCGCACCGCATCCGTGTCCGCCATGACCGATCTGCAACTGGTGGTGCTTGAAGGCGAGGCATTTGATTCCTTTATTGATTACAATGAGGACACGGAGCGCGACATCGGCGACGAGGCCCGGCGACGTAAAATCAGACTCGACGATCTGCGCGCGCAGCAATCGGCTCACGACCTCGCCCACGACCGGTTTACTGAAATGCGGCAGATACTCGACCGACTGTAACAAAGCCGGGAACGGGTGGCGGGTGGTGCTTGAACGATTCTCCTCATAAAAGGAAGTCATGCTTTTCTCCTTCTCGGATTTACCTACCAACTTCACCGCGGAGCACCTTGCGCAAGGTCTGGAACTTTTTCTGGAGGATCGGGTAACGTCGCCGAACCTCAATCGCGGCGGCGAGTTGGTCACCGCCGTAATCCATGAGCATTCCGACAAACCAGTGCGTGTGTATATCCAGGTACGAAAACAAGGTCCAGGCGCCACGATCAAGGGTGAATGCACCTGCCGCCAGGGCGGTAATTGTCAACATGTCGCGGCAGTGTTGCTGCAAACTCTGGATGACAACCAGGCCTTGCCTGCCGGCGCAACACTGGCGCGGAAGGCGACACGGCTCCAATCTGTTGACGCCACGCCGCCACCCGGACAAGAGCAAGCGGCTGCCGTCACGTCCGCGACCGATCAGGTCTTGCTCTATCGTTTGAAAATTGCGCCCGCCAACGGTCAATTAATGGTGGAGCCGATGGCGGCGCGCCAATTGAAAAATGGCGGCTATGCCAGCATTCAGCCTTTTGCGCCGGCATCCCTGGGACGTTCCACACCGCCCCGGTTTTTAACCGCGGCGGATATTGAGATCCTCAAGCGCTTGAAGACCATGCCTGTGGAGGCGGCACTTGGCGTGTCCATATTGGCCGGGCCACGCAGTGCCGAGATCCTGGAGGCCATGGCAGCCAGTGGCCGCAGCTATCTGGCGGATCAGCCCCGGTTTGCTGTCACTTTAGGCGCCGTACGCACCTTGCGCCATCAATGGCAAATCAACCGCGCGGGTGACCAGCAACTCGCCTGGAACATCAAACCTGCCGCGCAACATTTATTATCGTATGCACCGCCCTGGTACTTGGATGCCCGAGCCCGATGCGTCGGTCCCTTGAGCTCAGACTTGCCGGTGGCGGTACTGGCGAGACTGCAGGCATTATCGCCGGTAGCGCCGGAACATATACAGCAAACCCGAGCACTGTTGCAGCAGGAATTTCCACATCTCGTATTGCCGACGTTGCAACCCGTGGAAGTGGCAGCGGCGATGCCGGCCGTCACACCGGTGCCGGTGTTACGCCTGCTGACTCTGCGACCGGAACTCACTGAAAGTAATCTTGACGCTTATGACATGGCTTGGTTGAGTTTCGACTATGGCGGCGTGAAGGTACGACGCCACGAGGGGGAGCGCATTTTTGACGGCACCAAACTGCAACACATTCCCCGTGATTCGGCCGCGGAACACCGGGCAGTCCGGCAACTGCTGAGTCTGGGTCTGGAGGAGGCAGGGAATTGGTGTAATGATACGGGCGAAGATTGTTTTTGCGCCGGCGCTGCCGGCATTGACAGCTGGATCGCGGTGCAATTGGCGGCACTGGCAAGCTTACCCGGCGCCGGTTGGCGCATCGACATCAACGCCGACTTTCGCCACACGCTGGTTCAGGCGCAGCACTGGTATTGCGATGCGCAATCACTGCGCGAGCAGAACTGGTTCAGTATCGGCATGGGAATCGTGGTTAACGGGCAACGACTCGATATGCTCGGCGCATTAAGCCGCTATCTGGAAACATTTCCTGAGGGCGTTCCCCAGCACGTGTCCGAGGATTCGATAGCGGTAGCCCTGGAAGATGGGCGCTTCGCTGCCGTGCCGACACCCTGGTTGCGCGCGCTCCTGGATACCTTGCTTGAACTTTACAAAGCGAAATCCGTGGACCATAACCAACGCCTGCGTCTAAGCCGGGTGCAGTTATCGCGCTTCACCGCCCTGGCGCCGGAACTTGCCCATAACACACTGGATTGGTCCGGCGACGTCGAGGCCATGCAATTGGCGGAACAGTTGCGCAACGTGGACCGCGTGCCCGCCGTCGCTGTGCCGGTATCTCTGCAAGCTGAGTTGCGGCCCTATCAACAACGGGGCCTGGATTGGCTGCAGTTCTTGCGCAGTTACCGCCTGGCCGGCATCCTCGCCGATGACATGGGCTTGGGTAAAACCCTGCAATTACTCGCCCACCTGTTGTTGGAAAAAGAGCAGGGGCGTTTGGACATGCCGTGTCTGATTGTGGTCCCCACCAGCCTGCTGGGAAATTGGCGCAGAGAAGCGCAGCGCTTCACGCCCGCACTGCGGGTATTGACCCTGTGGGGTGGCAACCGCCATCAGCTGTTTGCGCGGATTCCACACTATGATCTGGTGTTGACCACTTACCCGCTGCTGACCCGGGACACCGATACCTTACTGGGTCTTTCTTACTATTATGTGGTACTCGACGAAGCCCAGGTGATCAAGAATGCCAAGACCCAGGCCAGCGAGGTAGTACGCCGCATTGATGCACGCTATCGGCTTTGCCTCACCGGCACGCCCATGGAAAACCATCTGGGTGAGTTGTGGTCACTGTATGATTTTCTATTGCCCGGCCTGTTGGGCAGCAGTGATCAATTTCGGCGTTTCTTTCGCACACCGATCGAAAAACACGGCAATGCAAGCCGGAGGCAACGCTTGCACAACCGGGTGCGTCCCTTTCTACTGCGCCGCTCCAAGACGCAAGTGGCGACGGAGCTGCCGCCGAAAACCGAAATCATCCAGACCGTCACCTTGGCGGGACAACAGCGGGAACTTTACGAAACCGTGCGGTTGGCCATGCAAGTCAGGGTGCGCCGGGAAATCGAGCGCCAGGGCCTGGGACGCAGTCATATCGTGGTGCTGGATGCCCTGTTAAAATTACGCCAGGTGTGTTGCGATCCGCGCCTGGTCAAGCTGGACACGGCGCACCAGGTGACGGAGTCCGCCAAACTGGATTCCCTCATGACCCTGATACCCGAAATGATCGAAGAGGGCAGGCGTATTCTGGTGTTTTCTCAGTTTACCTCGATGCTGGACCTGATTGGGGACACATTGCAGCGGGCCGCTATCGACTATCTGCAACTCACTGGTAACACCCGCCACCGGGATCAGGTGGTACAGCGCTTTCAACAGGGCGAAGTACCGCTATTCCTAGTTAGCCTCAAGGCAGGCGGTGTCGGCTTAAATCTCACCGCCGCCGATACCGTTATCCACTATGACCCCTGGTGGAATCCCGCCGTGGCTCGCCAGGCCACCGACCGTGCGCACCGTATCGGCCAGCAACAGGCCGTGTTCGAATACAAAATGATTTGTGAAGGCACCGTGGAAGAAAAGATCCAGGTTATGCAACAGGATAAACAAGCGCTGGCGGACAGTGTTTTTGAAAAGGAAGGTAACAGTGAACCCAGGTTGTCCGAGCAAGATCTGGAGCAACTGTTCAGCCCACTGGAGGGTTAACCGTGACGAAACAAACGACGTTGCCGATGAGCGCTAACCTAACGGCCCGAAAAGAAATCCAACCACGCGTTGATAGATTCCTGCAGGAACACGGTGAATATCTGCCTCTGGAATTTCTATTGCAAGAAAACCGCTTGACCGATCAGGACTATGAAGACTGGCGTGCCGGGCACCTCGAATACCTGGAGGACGTCTTGTTTGGCGACACCACGGTGATTCAGGATCAGTTATTGGCAGCGGATCACTATGTGCAACAACTTGGCTTGCAAGCAGTACCCGTAGATTACGTCACCTGGAGCGAACCGTCCCGGCCCTTGCGCATAAGTCGCAATGGAACACTGTCGGCAATTCTCAACAAGAAATTCTGCAAGACGCAGCATAGCCCACAATTGGATCTGTTCCTGGACACTACCGTCACCAGTCTGGTCAACGGCGCGCTCGATGCTCTGGCCAATCGCAACCCCGGGGAGGTCCGCCGCCAGTTGGAACGGCTTTACGATACCGATCCGGGCCATGTGCGTCTGGGCGATCTGGAGCTATTGGCGGAAGCTTTGGAGCAGGTGCGCGCGCCGGTCAGAGAAGTTGCCGCGGAGATGCACTTGCTGCAGACGTATCAGGCGCCACTGGCGATAAAACTGTTGGGCGTCAAAAGTAAGGACTTGTTGGCACCGTTATGGCAGCGCTTGAGTGTCGCATTATCGGGTCTGAAGTTTGATGGCGCCAATCCTGAGTTGCATACCAGCTACACCGCTACGCAGGCCCGAGACTGGCGCGGCGTATGCCGGGCGGTGGAACAGCACCTTCCATGGCACACGGAACCGGTATTAGTGCAACGGCATGCCCGGGCGTGTTTCCAATTGCGCGCAGGTGATGCCGGCTTGATCAGTTGGTTTTATTTGTGCTGGTTGGGTACCGGTCTTGACGGCCAGGAATCCACCGAAGCTGGCGCGGCCTATTTAGCCTACTGGCGCCAGTTCCAGGAGTTGGACCCGGAATTGGATACCGAAATATTTCCCTCCTGGCTGGTGCTGCGTCAACCCGCCATCGGCAAACGCTTGCCGCCACCCGGCGAGTTGGCAGGTGCGCCGGACCACTTTCACAGCGCGTACGCGTTGCAAATTCACCACGGCAGCCCGCAAAACCCCGACGCCCTGGCTTTGCGCGCCCGGCTCCACCAGCAGGCGCCGGCGTTGTTCGCGTGGTATCTGAAAAATCGGGATTGACATAGACACCGGACTATTGCCAAGTTGACACGAACCAGGGCTCCTGATACCCGACGCTGGCACGCTCCCCATCGCTGACAATGGGCCGTTTGATCAAACGGCCGTTGCCGGCGAGCAACGCGAATTTTTGCTCAGCATTCAATTGCGGCAGTTTGCTTCTGATGTTCAATGCGCGGTATTGAACACCGCTGGTGTTAAACAATTTCTCCGGCGCAATACCCGTCAGTTCAGCGATTTTTTGCAGCACCGTGGCGCTTGGCGGCGCTTCGGTAATATCAATAAATTCGTAAGCCTTGCCCAGATCCTTGAGTTTGAGCTCCGCCTTGCGGCAGGTGCTGCACTTTTTATAGCCATACAGTTTAATCATGCTTGTCCCGATTTGCGCTGCCACGTGCCCTGGTGTAATGCGTTGCATCAAAACCGATAGCTCACATCCACGCCATAATTCAACCAGTAGTTGTCCCGGGAGCCGGCGAAGCCCTCATTCTTGCTCAGCCCGAAGTAACGGGAGCCGATACTCAACCCAAGGCGAAAGTTGTCGAACAACCGGAAATTGCCGCCGATCTTGGCGCTGCCAATGACGTCGGTGGCGGCAAATTCCGAGGTGCCACCCATGAACTCCAAGAACATATAGTTGGTAACGGAAACACCGTCCAGTGGCTGGCTGTAATTTCCCAAGCGCATTTCGGCGCCCAGCATCCAGTAATTACCGACAAGTTGCAGGCGCGTGTTGGTTTTGCCTTGCGTAACATCAAGATCGATGTCCATTTGTCCCAACTCACCGGCCAGGCCGATGTACAAGGCCTTATCCGCGATATACCCGGTCGATAGCTTGGCGCCGAAAAAGCGGCCATGTTGATCTCCATCGGCGGCCAGCACATCGCTTTGCAGCCCCAATGTCCAGGTATATTGCTGATCTTTACCGTTGATGGCGGAAATCAAGCCTTTGATGGCGTACACCACCAACACCGCCACCACCACAACGCCCACCACCACGAATAAAATGATCGCCGCATCGCCGGAATTCTTGCCCAGATCCGGCAGTTTGAGATTCGGTAACGGCGGATCGGGGAGCGGTGCACCAACATCCCCCCGGATATAGATGTCGCCGGACGGGTGGTGGGTGCGCGGCGGATACTGTTCCGGCTCGCTTTGCTGCGCCGGTTGTTGGTTGATGGTTGGCGCCGGCTCCGTCGGCGTGGGGTCAGCGCAGGGTGAGGGGGTCGAGGCATTGCCCGGGGTGGTTGCAGTTGCCGCTTCTTCATTGTCGTTTGCATCTGCCGGCGCTGCCGCGGAACGGTCTCCAGCGGGCTTGTCCTGCTGCTGCGGGGCGCCTTCTTGTCGCGCTGCTCCCGGTTGACACTCGGTGTTCGGTGGTGCGCTTTGACCGGCGGAACCTGACGTCGCGTTGGATGTGCGCGGGTCCGAGCTTTGATTGGTCGGCGATTCCGGCAGTTCCGTTGCTGTTGTCCCGACTGCCGATACAGCGGTACCCGCATGTTGAGTGGTTGGCGACTGCAACTCCGATTGCGCCACGCGTACCAAACCGGCTGTCGGGTCCGAGCCGATTCGTGGATACACCGCTTGCAGTTGGTCCGGCGCATGCCGTTGCACCACATAGCCCTGGTGCCCCCATTCCCGCTGAAGCTGCTGCGCCTGCTCCGGGGTTACGTAATACACCCGACTGCCGGCGGGTATCGAGAGCGCCGCCACCGGCAGCACATCGGCCCCGCGCGTATCCGCATAGGCCAACGGAAAGCACGTCATCCAGTAGAAAAAAAACAGTGTAATGTTCGCCAGCTTGGTATTTCGAAACCAATCCATGACCTAATCCTGTGGCTGCGGTATTGCCCACGTCAAACACGATAGATAGCCGCAGCATAATTTAAATAATACGTTCATACCAGGAATCCGGAAACTACCGCGGATTTTACCTCCGATGACCAATAATTCTTGACCGAGATGCGCGGTACCAGCGAACTGACAGCGCGTTCCTGAGTGAACCGCATAGAATGGACTTTTAACATATTATGTTTAAGCGGTCGGCGTGGCAGTGTTGTCAGTTTCCCGGGTAAAGATGTAAGCTAAATGTACGTTGTCATGGCATATCATCCACCTTCAAAGGGATAAAATCCGTGTAACAGCAGGATGCGAAATTGAAGAGTCGTTGCAAATGAGCATCGAGAGTTGTAGAAAAATTGCGAAGTTGCTGTGGGTAGTGATGGCAATGTCTTTCCTCTGGCCGTCAGCACTACTGGCAAACACCTTGTCTCTCAATTTGAACAGCCAGAGTCCGGGCAACACCGTTCCCAGGAATACCGCGGTCAGTTACAGTTTGACCGGCAGCAATATCGACAACGGCGTGGATCCGGTCAGTTCCATCGGCTGGAGTGTGCGCATGCGCGTCAACGGGTCGGTGGTGCGCGCCGATTCAGCGGAGGTCAGCGCGACGGGATGCCGGGTCGATACTGCTTTTCCCGATTATTTTGCCTGCAACAATCTCGCGGAAGGCGGCTCCCAGACGTTTACCATCATCTGGAATACACCCCGGAGCGGACCATCCACGGTGCTGTTTGAAACCATATGCCAGATTTTACCGGCACAAACGCCGACCAAGTTCTGCTCCGGCAGTGCCTCGCAAACCACCACGACCATTGTCGAAGCCTCCACCATCCGCTTCGATGCCAACAATATTCTGTCACGCATGGAATATGAAGCTGCCTTCGTGATCAATCTGCAACGTGATTCCACCGACAGTGTGTCATCCGTACACTTGGCAACCGTTGCCGGCACCGCGACCGCCGGCAGCGACTATACCGCCGTGAATCAGACCGTGACTTTTCAATTAGGTGAAAGCGTGAAAACCGTCAATATCCCCATCCTCGACGATACCCTGGTCGAAGGCGAGGAGACCTTCACCATCGAGTTGAGCAATCCCAGCCCGGGATCGGTGATCGGCGGCGTTCCCGGTGTCATCGCCCATATTCAGGACTATGAGGCCGGGGTCCTGGCGCTCAGCGCGGCCAACTACAATGTCGCGGAAAATCAGGGCAGCGTCACGGTTTCCGTCACCCGGGCCAGCGGCGGCACCGGCCAGGTATCAGTACAGTATGCCACCAGCAACGGCAGCGCCACCGCGGGAGCCGATTACACCGCACGCAGCGGCACCCTGACCTGGGCTGACGGCGTCACCGGAAGTCAGTCATTTACCATACCCATACTGGACGATGCCGTGGTAGAGGGCAATGAAACGCTGAATGTTTCCTTGAGTGCTCCGACGAATCAGGCGACGCTGGGAAGAGCCACTGCCACGGTAACCATTACCGATGTGGAGCCCGGCATTTTGGGTCTCTCCGCCGCGAGCTATACGGTCAATGAGAATCAGCCCAGCGCCACCATCACCGTCGCCAGAACCCAGGGCACGACCGGTGCGGCCTCGGTGCAATACGCCACCAGCAACGGTTCGGCCACCGCCGGCGCGGACTTTACCAACAGCAGTGGCAGCCTGCAGTGGGCGGCGGGCGAGGGCGGTACCAAGAGTTTCACGATTCCCATTCTGGACGATAATATTCAGGAAGGAAACGAAACCGTCAACATCACCCTGTCCAATGTCATTGGCGCCGGCCTCGGGCGTGGCACCGCAAGCCTGACCATTATTGACGTCGAAAACGGCGTTCTGCAATTCGATCCCACGGCTTACAGCGTCGCGGAAGACGGGGGGTCCGTCACCGTTACCGTGGTGCGTGCGGCCGGCAGCGACGGTGCCGCAACCCTGGACTATGCTACCACCGACGTTTCCGCCAGCGCGGGCAGCGATTATTCAGCAGTCAGCGGCACCTTAAGCTGGAACCCCGGCGATATCAGCAGCCGTTCGATTACCGTGCCGATCCTTGACGATACCGCAATGGAAGGCGATGAAACGTTCCAGGTTTCCCTGACCAGCAGCAACGTGCCCCTGGGGACGGCCACCGCTACCGTGACAATTCTGGATGTAGAACCGGGCGTACTGCAATTCCAGACGTCCAGTTACGAAGTGACCGAGGCGGCGGCGATCGCGACGATCACCGTCAACCGGGTCAATGGTGCCATGGGTGCCGTTTCCGTACACTACAGCTCCGCCGACGGTAGCGCCGAGGCGGGCCGGGACTACAGCCCGGTATCCGGCACCTTGTCCTGGGGTGACGGCGACGCAGCCGGCAAGACTTTTACCGTCACCATCGCCACCGACCTGCTGACGGAAGCCGATGAAACCGTGCAACTGACCTTGAGCAATGCCGCCGGCGGCGCCGTGCTTGGCAGTCCGATGACCGCCGTGCTTGTTATTAAAAACAGCGTCGTCGATACGCGCACCTACGGTGACGCCGGTACGCTGGTGTTTACCCTGGACACGGTCACCGCCGAGGAAAATGCAGGTCACGCGACCCTGGTGGTGCAACGGCTCGGGGGCAGCGACGGCGAAGTGACGGTGAATTATGCCTCAGCGGACGGCAGCGCGGTCGCCGGGCAGGACTATGCCGCCGTGCAAGGCAGTCTGGTATGGCATGACGGTGAATCCGCTACCAAGGAAATTACACTGCCACTGCTGGATGATGCTGAATTGGAGGGAGATCAGAATCTGAGCGTGGCGCTGTCCAATGTCGGCGGCGGGGCGTTGCTGGGCAGTCCGGCCGTGGCGCAGCTCACCATTGTCGACGACGAAGTCACGGCGGGTCCGGTTTCCGCGATCAGCGCGCTGCAGGGAACGACGGTGCAAAGGCGGATTACCGTGTCCAGCGATACCCCGGGCATCCAGGTCAGCGCGGAAGTCGGCCACGTGGAACCGGAATTCGTTGAGGGCACACGGGGCATTGTGACTTATAGCTTTACCGTACCCGCGGATTCAGAACCCGGCGCCAGAATCTCAGACACGCTCATGCTGACCCAGACCGGCAAAGCCGGAATTTCCGTACCCGTTGCCATTACCGTGCGGAAAAAGCTGGTGGCTACGGAAAACCTGAGCAGTAATGAAGTTTCCGTGGCGACCGTGCTGGATGACTTATGCGCGGATACCGCCAGTCAAGCATTGGCCCACCATTGTGATGCCATTATGTCACTGGACGAACCGGCGCGGAGACAAGCGCTGCAGGAAGTGGCGCCCGAAGAAGTGGCCGCCCAGGGCAATAACGCCGTGGAAACCACCGGCACCCAATTCACCAATATCAAGTCGCGCTTACTGGCGCTGCGCGCCGGCTCGGGAGGCTTGGCGTTCTCCGGGCTGACCGTCGCCTATCGCGGTGACAGTTTCCCTCTGGGCATGCTCTGGCAGGACATCTACGCCGATGTCGCGGCGTCAAACCGCGCGGGCAATCTCAATGCCATCGGCAGCGATGCCATCGACAATAGTGCTGCATTCGGCAACCCCTGGGGATTCTTCGTCAATGGCAAGATCAATCTCGGCAAGCGCGATAGCAGCGGTTATGAAACCGGGTACGAATTCACCACTGAGGGCATCACCGTTGGCATGGATTACCGTTACAACGACAGCACGTTTTTCGGAACGGCGTTGGGTTACGGGCTGACCAACACGGATTTCGCGGCATCCGGAGGTGATATGAGCAGCAATGCGCTGAACGCTTCCGTGTTCGGCAGCATGTTTTCGCCCGGCAATCTGTATTTGGACGGCATCTTCTCCTTGGGCAGCAACCGCTTTGATATGAAACGCCACATCGTCTATGGCGACACCAACACCAGCGCCGACAGCAGCACCGGCGGCCTGCAATACGGCGCCGGGCTGAACGGCGGTTATGAATTTCTGTTCGGAAAAACCACGCTCGACGTCAATGGCCGCTTGGACTATATTCACGTACGCATCGACGGCTACCAGGAACGGGGCGGGCAAGGCCTGGCGCTGCGCATCGGCAGTCAGAACGCGGACTCCCTGACCACCCGTCTCGGTGCGCGCTTGACCGCACCGTTCAACCGCAGCTTCGGCGTGCTCACACCGACCCTCGATTTCAATTGGGAACACGAATACAAAGATGACGGCCGTGAAATCAAGGCAACGTTCGTCGAAGACAGCCGCGGTTCATTCAGCGTGCGCACCTCGGACCCCGATCGCGACTACTTTACCTATAATCTGGGTATTGCCCTGACCCTGCCGCAAGGCTACAGTGCGTTTGTAAATTACGGTTCCGTGTTGGGTCAGGACAAGGTCACGAGCCACAGCATAGACTTCGGGTTCCGTATGGAGTTTTAGTGGTCCCGGAGTTGGCGTGCATTCCAAAACAATTGCCAGCTCAACCGGTGGTAGCGCTGCGTATCCAGTGCACGGCGACCCTTCGAGCCATATGGGTTTATAGAAAATATTTTCCCTGCCATGGAATAATTCCGGTTCGCGACTGTTTACTCTATGTTTGCTAACGCATATTTTTTATAACTAACCTGTCATTACGGAGTGCAATAATGAATCTGTTTTCCAAGATTACCTTATTATTATTTTGTTTCATGCTGGCGTTGCCGGTTTTCGCCGCAAAAGATCCGAAACAAGGCGCCATCAAGTCCCGTCAAGGCGAAATGTCGATACGCGCCTTTAATGCCGGTCCATTGTTTGCCATGGCCAAAGGCGATATGCCGTATGACGAGAAAAAAGCGCAAATGATGGCCGACAATCTGAAACTGATGCTGGATCTGAAAAACGGTGGCGCCTGGATGGAAGGAACCTCCAATAAGGATTACCCTGACGATACCGCGGCGTTGCCGAAAATCTGGGAAACCTGGCCCAAGATTGCGGATTACGGCAAAGACTACGCTAAAGCCGTCCAGGGCGTGGCGGCAGACGCGGGTAAAGGTAAAGACGCGCTTGCTACCGCAGTCAAGGAAATGGGCAAAGCCTGTAAAAGCTGCCACGACGAGTATCGCAAGAAAGACGAATAGTCCGGGTTGCATCCTTGAAGCCGTTACAGCGTGAAAAAATCTGGGACCCGGTGACACGTGCGTGGCACTGGGTTCTTGTTGCTACCGTGGCCGTGTGCTGGAGTTTTGGCAAGTTCATGTCAAGCGACAATGTCCTCTGGCATTTCTACCTGGGTTACCTGGTACTTGGTCTGTTGGTTTTTCGTATTGTGTGGGGGGTGTTCGGTCCCGTACCCGCGCAATTCAAAAGTCTCAAGCCCGCGCCGACGGCGCTGCTTAAATATGTCAAGACCCTGCACCGGCGCGCGCCCAGCGGCGTCGCCGGTCACAACCCGCTGGGTGCCCTGTGGGTGATCGCGATGCTACTGCTGTTGACAGCCCAGGGCATTACCGGGCTGTTTATCGAGGCCGATGATTTGTTTGAGTACGGCCCGTTGTTCGATTATGTTTCCGAGCATACCGCTAAACTCATCAATGGCTGGCATTATCGGCTCTCCAATATCGTCCTGGCCATGGTGGCGCTCCACGTATCGGTACTGGTTTTATATCTGCTATGGAAGAAGGAAAATCTGATCGGGCCGATGATCAATGGTTGGAAGTGGGTGCGACGCGACAAGACGGATTCATAAAAACCGGTAAACCCAACCACGGGAGACAACGGGAGCAAAGAAAGTAGCATCCAGTACCGGAAAATACCACTCCTTGCCCCCGATGGTTCCAACTTAGGTATTGATGTTGATATCACCCAGCTTGGTGTTATCGGTAACATCGCCACCTTGGGCGTTTTGATATTGCTCAGTGCCGGCAAAGCCGCTGGCCGCCAGGGATTCCCCCAGCCCCAGGCCCAGAGAGCCCAGCACACCAATACCGGTTCCTACGCCCGCGCTGTCCGCATTGCCGCTCAGGGAGCCTGCTGCACCAATATTTCCTGCATCACCACCAGATTTTAAAGGCATGTCGTTTCTCCTATTGTGTCATCAAAGTTGCTGAATGTACGGTCCGTGAAATGTTTCCCAACCGAGTGAAGCCAGTGTACGGATGCAAGCAGAATTCCCCGACGAGATAATGTAGAGAATAAATGTGAAATTTTGCCGAAAATCGTGGTCTGTGCTCTCCTATTCTTTTAATAGACCACAATCGGATCAGCACGGCTATCAGGATCATTGATGGCCACACCCGCGCTATTGGGTGGAATGTCTCTGTTTTGCAGTAGTAACAAAATCGCCGCCACATGGGGGGCCGCCATCGACGTGCCATACCATTCGGCAAGACCGCCGCCGGGTTTTAACGAGATCACATCCACTCCCGGTGCCGCATAATCGACGGTGGCGCACGGGTAGGGATCATCCGGGTAATTTACCGAGCAATTCGTCCAATCGGCCGCATTCCCCCAGTTGGAGAAATCGCCATAAACATCGCTGTGATCAACGGCGGATACGGTATAGAGATGCGGGTGCTCCACATGGCCGGGCTCGGTGGGTTCCGCATTGATATCCGCGCTGCCATTACCCGCGATCGTCACCACCGTAACATGATCGGCCAGACTCGCGGCCGCGTCATGCAACGCGCGATTGTGCGCCCACCCCCACACACTCATATTCGCTACGTCGATAACTGCAGCGTTGGCAGCGACATAGTCCATGCCACCAATAACATCATCGGCATAGCCAAAATTGCTGGCAGCAAGTACCCGCACCGGCACCACCGTCGCGCCGGCGGCCACGCCGACGACATCGATGTCGTTATCGAGCGCGGCAAGAATGCCCGCCACATGGGTGCCATGACCATTGACATCATCAAAGGTGCTTCTTCCTTTTGCCACCGCATGCACCGCATCAAAACCGCGTGTCGCATCGACGTCCAGGTCCGGATGATTAAGGTCAACACCGGAATCAATTATCCAGGCGGTAAGACCGGTGCCATCAACCGGCCCGCCGACACGGCTAATCCCTTCGGGCATTATTTGCGGAGTCACCCCTTGCCCGGGTTTACCGCCGACGCCCCCTTTACCGCCCGCCGCGACCTCGCTGCCGCCAATGCTGACCAGGGAATTGGCAACGCAATAATCAATAGTGGGATTTTGCGCTTGCAGCGCTTGTGCCGCCGTCAGTGACATCTGCGCGGAAAATCCTTTGAAAACGGTAAGATAACTATGTCGCAGCGATGCGCTGTGTTGTTGAATGATATCATTCACGAATGCAGGTACGTTTTCCGGCAAGGTGTCATTGGCAAACTTGCAGATGACCGTTTGGTTTGCCAGTTGAACCATATCCGGTGGAGCGCTGCTTTCGGGATTTGCGTTGGCGATTGATACCAGAAAAAATGGGAGTGTGATTGCTATGATTCCCTCATTTGCATAGATCATGGTGATACTCCTTTATTTGTGTTGAAAATGTTCAATGGTTTGGATACATCCCAACAACATCCTACCCAGCTCCATTTGTACCATAAACTCAGGGAAACTTTAGAACGGTCCGGCGGTATCAAGGTCTGTTTAATTGGTCAGCCCAGCCAACGTCTTGATTAATGCTTGATTATCGACCAGCCTATAAAGGCGAACACAGCATGTTGTATGGACGGGCCCGAGGATTGCACACGGCTTGCTGGACATTCCAGTAAGTTTCGCGGGCTACACTAATGACCAACCAAGGGAGGGTGGCAACATGTCTAATCATCAGCCAACTCGGTATCTATTGCTTGTCATGCTAATGACGGGC
>JAHECY010000002.1 GCA_024641505.1 Gammaproteobacteria bacterium | reverse complement strand
CAAGGTTGGCGACGATTTTCAGCATTGGAGTCAATTAAAGCATGAATTGGATTATTTGGGTATTGCGGTCTTGGAAATATCAGGAGACTTGGCAGGAATATTGACGGAGACTAGGACTATATTAAATTCGCTATCTGGAGCTCCACGTCGGATCGAAATTGAAGATTCGATGCGTACCACGGCCACCACAACGGATGTGAAGCAAACTATAAACAAGGATTCAGGAGATAACGACAAGACTCAATTGCTAGTGGAAATTGCCATACAGGATGGGGACAGTCTCGATGCCAATATCAGGCAGCATCAGAAATCGCTGAGGACGATGGCGGCATACCATATGAAGCGATGTATTCATAGTCCTGTCTATTATCATTTAAGCCGTGTCGCCAACTGGTTGCCCATTCGCAGTTTACCCATTAATGAAAACCACATCACGCTGCTGGACTCGCCTGGTTTAAGTGTTACGCAAAAAATATTGTCGTTGAAAAATGAAAATTCCGCTGAGGTGGTTAACTATCTGGAGAGTGTGTTGGCAGGTAACCCATTCTGGTTCGATGGTCAGTACCAGTTATGTATGATAATGCAGTCGTTGGGTGATGAATACAGTACGGCACGAAACGTCATTCGCGCAGAAACGAAATCATTGTTGGCGCGTTTCCCGGAGTTGATCAGCATGAAGTTTTCAAATGGTACGCCGTTTTTTAGTGATGATACCAAGGATTGGCTGAGTGAAGCAGTACCCATCATTTCGCATGAAATAATATGTGCAGAAAATGTGGAGAATAATGCGGTGTCAGAAATTCTTCAGTTAATTAATGAACCCGGTTCCAATCGTGAGAATTTGCTACGAATTCAACACCAGATATTGTCGGTTAACAACGGCCGTTTGCGATTCCAGCTATGCATATCATTGGTCGACTACTGTATCTTGAGAAAGAAATATGATGAAGCAATATTGTTGCTGGATTCCCTGGAATGTACTGCTCGGGAGCGAGACTTGATGCACTGGGAGCCAGATTTATACCGTGATTTCACTGATATGTTAGGGGTGATTTACAGGAGAATATCGGCCAATGAGCCGCATGAGGTCGTTGGATTCAGGGTAAGAATAGATGAAATATGGCGCCGGCATAGCACTTTCGATCCAATAATGCTGATTATGCGTAGTGATGCTGGTGCAAGTAGAAATAGTGTATAGCGCGTCGTAAAACACTGACGTGTACATAGGATGGTAACAACGGAAAAGGAGCATGAATATGACGAGAGACACCACTATAGCACCCAAGGAAAGAATCAATATCGTATATCGACCGTCTGCGGGTTCGGAAATGGAAGAAGTCGAGCTGCCGTTGAAAATACTAGTAATCGGCGATTTTACCGGTAGGGAGCACGATGTTCCGGTCGAAGATCGGTCTATGGTTTCAGTAACGAAAATCAATTATGACGATGTATTGGCTGCGCAAGATGTACATGTTTCGATATGCGTGAAAAATGTCATAGTAACTGATGAGTTACAGGATCTGCCGGTACATCTTAAAATTTCCGAGTTGAAAGATTTCACGCCTGATCAGATTGTGAAGCAAGTGCCGGAATTACAGAAACTCATGGATTTGCGGGCGGCGCTTACCGCTTTGAAGGGACCCATGGGGAATGTGCCGACTTTTCGCAAAACTTTACAGTCAATGATCGACGACGTGGATACACGTGAACGTATCATTAACGAATTGAAAACAGAAGGCAACAATGATTACCGGTGATAGCGGGTGTTTATATTAATCTGCGAATTTGTCATTACTGTTGGCTAAGAACTGCAAGGAGTAACTATATGACACAAATGGATCATCAGAAAGTTCCTTCCGTGGAAAAATCATTGCTATCATCCGGACCTTTGCTGGAGCAGATAATGCTGGAGTCTCGTATTCAACCAGCGGATGAATCCTATGATCTCGCCCGCAAGGGTATAGAAGTATTTTTGTCGGAAATAATTACGAATTCAAAATGCCAGGAACGCATCGAAAAATCCCTGATCGATAGAGTGATCGCGGAGATCGACCGTAAAATTGGCGGGCAGCTTGATGAAATACTGCATCACCATGAATTTCAGGCATTGGAGTCTGCATGGCGGGGACTAAAGTTGCTGGTCGATCGCACAAATTCACGAGAAAATATCGAAATAACTATTCTGAATGTTAATAAGGAGCAGTTGATCGATGATTTTATTGACAATCCGGAAGTTACCTTGTCTGGTTTTTATAAACATGTGTACAGTTCGGAATATGGGCAATTTGGTGGAAAACCCGTGGGTGCAATCATTGGCAACTACACCTTCGGCCCTGGACAACAAGATATAATATTGCTTCGGAATATTGCGGGTGTCGCAGCAATGGCGCATGCACCCTTTATCGCGGCTGCCGGGCCGGAATATTTTGGACAGGTTTCATACGAGGATATCCCCGGTATCAAGGATATGAATGCCATATTTGATAGTCCGCGCTATGCGAAGTGGCACGCATTCCGTGAAAGCGAAGATGCGCGGTATATCGGACTCACTTTACCACGCTTTTTACTTAGGGCTCCGTACAGCAGTCAGGAGAATCCCGCGCGAGGATTTGATTATGATGAAAACGCCACAGAAGATCATGAGCATTATCTTTGGGGTAACGCGGCGTTTGCGTTTGCGACACGACTGACCGATAGTTTCGCGCGCTACCGCTGGTGCCCAAATATCGTCGGACCGCAGAATGGCGGTGCGGTGGAGGATTTACCGGTACATTATTTCGCGGCCATGGGTAATGCGCAGGCGAAGATCCCGACGGAAGCATTGATTTCAGACCGGAAAGAATTCGAGCTCGCTGAACAAGGGTTTATCGCACTTACCATGCGTAAGGGAGCGGACAACGCCGCATTTTTTTCTGCAAACTCCATTCAAAAACCACGACAATACACCAATAATGAGCAAGGTCGTGAAGAAACTACAAATTACAAACTTGGAACACAACTACCCTATTTGTTCATCATTACGCGTTTAGCACACTATATAAAAGTATTGCAAAGGGAACAAATCGGCAGTTGGAAAAACAAGGGAGATTTGCAGAGAGAGTTGAATACCTGGTTACGCCAGTATGTTTCGGACCAGGAAAATCCGCCTTCCAGCGTGCGCAGTAGAAGGCCATTGCGTGCTGCCGATGTTCGCGTGTCCGATGTACCTGGAGATCCGGGTTGGTACGCCGTGGATCTAAGCGTGGTTCCACATTTTAAATACATGGGAGCCAATTTCACCTTGACATTGAGGGGAAAATTGGACACTCAGTAGCGAACCATGGCGTGCCAATCAGGCAAAGGACACTTAGGATGAAAAATGCGCATATCGGTCCCAGTATCCTGCAACGTATGCGATCAGGTGCATTGCACTCAGATATTTCCCCGGAGGATGAAAGCACGGTAATCAGGGGTTCAATAGTTGAGCATTTACAAAAGTTATTAAACGTTAGACATGGAAGTGTTTTGATTTGTCCTGAATACGGATTACCGGATTTCAACGATATTACACATTCTCACATGAATGCTGTACTTCAGATATCACAAGCCATACGAAAATGTATCGAGGAGTACGAGCCGCGTTTACGCGATGTATGCGTGGTTCCGGTCGCGGAAAACGCGGGCGTAGCGGCTTGTTTTAAATTTGATATCACAGCACATCTCAGCCAACGCCATCCGTCAATGGCGGTTTGGTTTGAAACCATACTGGAAGCCGATGGTAAGGCGTTGGTAAGGAGTTGAGGAATGGGTATTAACAAATATTATCAAGAAGAGCTGAACTACTTGCGAGATATGGGGAAGAAATTCTCGCTGGCCTACCCGAAATTGGCTCCATATTTGTCGCAGCCTGGTCAGGACCCTGATGTAGAGCGATTATTGGAAGGGTTTTCATTTCTGACGGCACGTATACGCCAAAAGCTTGAAGACGAGCTACCTGAACTTACTCATGAACTTCATGATATATTGTGGCCGGATTTATTGCGGCAGCAACCAGCATTTACGATTGTGAAGTTTCGGCCGTTAATGCATGCCCTATCAGGCATGAAGATTATTCCCGCAGGGGTGGCGTTGGAATCAATACCTGTTGCCGGAACGCGCTGCCGGTTCTTGACTTGCTCGGACTTGGTTGTATATCCAATAGAGGTAGGCGCTATCCAGCGTGAAACGTCGGGCATCGGCGAACTATTGTGGATTCGTTTGGATACCCATGACAGCGAAGGTAATACGCAGCTACCAGATCGAAGCATCAGGTTTTACATAGACGGCGACAATGCATCCAGTTGCACGCTTTACTACTATTTACTTAATTTCCTGGAAGACGCCGGTATCCATATGGCTCCTGACCCTGGTTCTGGTGCCATTAACCTGGGAAGTAAATCGATCGTTCCCGCGGGATTCGATGCCAAAGACGCACTGATAAAAGATGGACGGGCGGCATATCCAGGACATCGTCTGATTCGTGAGTATTATAGCCTGCCACAAAAATTTCTCTTTTTCGATGTGTGTGGACTGGAGCGTTGGTCCAATTTGACTCCGGCTCGCAGCTATTGGTTGCAGCTGAGATTTAATCGCCCGTTGCCTAAAGTGGTACGGGTTGACAATATCGCCTTGCGCTTGCATTGCGTACCAGCTGTAAATGTCTTTCCCATGAATGCCGAACCATTGCAATTGGATCATACAAAGGTAGAGTATCCGGTTTATGCTGCAAGTACAAAAAGATCACACTACCAAGTGTATTCGATAAGTGAAATACACGGATTCGACTATGGTGGCAGGCAACGTTATCGATTTCAGCAGTTCTTGGCGGAACCCTGGCTGGGGAAACTGGCCGAAGGTGATCGCAATTTGTTCAGAATGCGGTTCAAACCCGACGTCGTTGGCGATGCAGAGACGGCGTTCATTACATTTTCCGGTCCTGTGTGTCAATTAGTGCAACCAGTAACTGTGACCATGGAATTAATGTGTACTAATGGAAGCCTACCTCAACATTTGCAAGTTGGCGATATTGCTCATGCAACGGGCAGTAGTCCGGAATTCGCGAGTTTTCATAATCTATTGGCGCCAACGCCCGGGATGTTGCCACCGCGAGAAACGAATTCACACTGGCAACTGATCGAAAATCTAGCGGCGAATTACACCACTAATTTATCGATTTCGGCGTTGCGAAATTTACTGACTTCATACAATTATCGTGCGCATTATAATAAGCAGGTAGCACGAGAGCATGAATTGAAGATGAAGGCAATGATTACGTTGCAAGTGAATACAGTCACTCGATTGCTAAGAGGGTTACCGGTACGTGGCAATCGAGTACATTTCAATTTGAGCGGTCAAAGCTATGGTTCAGAAGGGGAGATGTACTTGTTTTACAGTGTTCTACAGCGGTTTTTAACCGAGATTTCGGGACTAAATAGTTTCACCGAATTGGTGGTCGAAGACCTGGACAAGGGAGGGATGTATCAATGGCCGATGATGCCAGGCAGTCGGAACATTGGCTGATCAATAGTTTGCGCCGTCATCCACAACGTTATTGTTTTTGGCAAGCTGTGCGCATTTTACGACAAACAGAGTCCCGAAAAGATTCATGTGTTTCTATGAAAGTATCAGATGAAAAGATACTTTTCACTGGGAATCCACGTATGTCATATGCGAAATGCGACATAGAATCGGTAGCGAGAGAGGAAGTAGACGCATTGCCGGAATGGCGTATGGCGGTGAATTTTTTAAGCTTGTATGGTACAGCTTCCCCCTTGCCCGATCATTACTCGGAGGAAATCCTTTATGAAGGCGAAGATGCACCATCACGGCATTTCCTGGATTTATTTAATCACCGCTTGGTCAGTTTGTATTATGAAGCTTGGCAAAAATATCGATATTTTGTGCAATTTCAATACGACGCGATGGATTTGTTGTCGCAACGGATGTATAGCCTGGGTGGATTGTCCGTGTCGCGCAGTAATCTGGACATTATAGATTGGCAACGCTTATTGAATGTGCTCGGCATGTTCACGCTTGCCAATCCTTCAGCCGGCGCACTAACTGGTGTGCTCAAAGCTTACTTCAATTTACATGATATTTATGTTGAAGAATGGGTGCCATCCTATCTTGAAATAGCTCCGGAACAAAGGGCGAGACTGGGCCAGGCTAATTGCCGTTTGGCAGGGGATTTCAGTCTTGGGCAACGGGTACAGGACATCACTGGCAAGTTTCTGGTTCATTTGCGCGATTTGACTCTCGTGCAGTTTCTGGAGTTTTCACCAGGCGGCCCACAGTATGGTGCGTTGCGTGCGCTAATCACATTGATGCTGCGTACGCCGTTGCAGTTTGATATCAGTATAAACCTGGGGCAAGAAGCGGTATCACCTATGACGCTGGCGGCTGACTGCCGGCAAGAACTGGGGAAAAACATTTGGTTGGGGCAACCGGGACTTCGGGATCGAAACCTAAGAGCATGACGCAATGATTGATAACAATATTAATCCATCGTTGCAGCACATGGAGTAGCACACACCCAATATACAGGAGACATGTGGCAGACATGACGCGCAATTATGTCACGAATGAGTACGCAGAATACTACGTATAACGACGCCATCAGGTTCAATCAACTTGCGGACTGTCTGTTGAACGAGTGGGAGATCGCGTTGAATTACGATGGCACATTGGTAGACGATATTGACTTATACAGTGTGTACAGGGATACGGAACAGCGTGATGTTGATGATTTAGAACTAATCAACATGCTGTCGAAAATGTACATGAATGTGTCTGAAGGCATCGGCCGGGTGGCAATGTCGGAACATATATATCAATGGACGCTGCAGGAGACTTAGATTATGGTTTCCAGGAGTAGGTGGGATGAGCATGAAGCTTAATGATCCGCCGGGGACGGTAGCGGAGTTTATCAGTATCGCTACAGCGCTGGCCAGTAAAAAGAACCTCAATGAGTTGTTGCACGATATAGTGTCGTCGGCGCGAACCTTGACCTGTGCGGATATCGGTATGGTGTATCTTCTCGATCAGGCCAAGCGCCACCTGCATCTTGAGCTTTATCAACGGCAGGGGTTGGAGGGGCGAAGTCACAAGTTTTCACCCGTGCCTTTATACCAGAACCAGGAACGCAATATGCGCCATTACCTGGCCTATGGGGCATTTGCCGGAACCAGCCGATACATGGCGAATATAGACGATTATTCCACCTTCGACTTTCAGGATCTGGTGCGCCACGACCGAGAGACCAATTATCGTTCACGCTCTCTGGCAGTACTGCCGTTGCGCAATCATGAGGGGATTACCGTGGGCATGCTGGTATTAATCAATATGCGCGATCCACAGTCCGACATTACCGTTGTGCCGCCCGATCACCTGCAGGGTATCATTGAGGCTTTCGCTTGTCAGGCGGCAGTAGCCATCAGTAACGTACACTTATTGGAAGAAAATCGTCATTTGATCAGCGTCCTGGATCAGGCAAACCGTCGCTTGATATCCGAAAATACGAGCTTGCGCACCAGTCTCAGTGGTCGTTATGATTTTTCAGCAATTATCGGCGTCAGCGCTGCCATGCAAAAAGTGTTTGGTTTACTTGAAAAAATCATCGATGCCGACGCAACCGTATTAATTCATGGGGAAACTGGTACTGGCAAGGAACTGATCGCCCAGGCGTTGCATTACCATAGCGCCCGTGGCAAATACCCTTTAGTGGTGCAGAATTGCGCGGCGCTTCCAGAAAATCTTCTGGAAAGCGAATTGTTCGGCTACAAGAAAGGTGCGTTCAGCGGCGCAAACGCCGATAAGAAAGGATTAATAGAGCAGGCGCATCATGGCACGTTATTTTTGGACGAGATTGGTGACATGCCCTTAGCCTTGCAGGCGAAGCTGTTGCGGGTGCTCCAGGAACGTACTATACGTCCGCTCGGGGGCTTGGACGACAAGCAAGTGGACATCCGCGTTGTCGCCGCCACTCATTGCGATCTCCAGCGCAAGATAACAGATGGCGCATTTCGTGAGGATTTGTACTACCGGCTCAGCGTATTTCCCATACCTTTACCTCCGTTGCGTGAACGCCGCGACGATTTGCCGGCGTTGCTACAGCATTATGTTCAGCATTTCATCGCTCACTATCGTAAATCCACCGCTGGGCTTGCGCCGGTGGTGCTGGAATTACTGATGCGCTATGACTATCCCGGCAATATCCGTGAGTTGCGTAATATTGTTGAACGTTGCGTCATTTTATGTGAACCGGGCGGACACATTCTGCCCGAGCATTTGCCCGAGCACCTTTTGGATCTGCGCAGCAGCATCAGTACCAGCGTTGTAACCGGACGGGAACCGTTGTTGCCGGGTAATTTGCGCGAGGCGGTAGAAGCCTATGAGTCCACTTTGATTCAAAGCAAGTTAGCGGCGTGCCACGGTAATCAGACGCGTGCTGCGGGTGAATTAGGCATCGCGCGACGCACCTTGATCGAAAAAATCAATCGTTACGGCATTAATAAGGATATGCGCTTCGCCACCAGCGAGGTGTGAGCGCTTTTGCACACCGGTGTTGCGTAACGCGTGAAGTTTAGCTCACATTTATAAAAGGGAATTGAAGGACCGAGTGCAACTCCGGATAGGCGGTGCTAACATGTTGGATTAAAACGTAATTTAAGTGCAAGGCCAAGGTCATGCAGCGGCATAATCTGGCATGTAAAGTGAAATATACCAAAGGCGGGGGCAGTCGGTGCATGAAGCGCAAAACTGCAGCGCAGTTGCGAGGCCCAGGGAGTGATGCTCAAGGTCACGGATGACCAACTCCCATTACGCGGAAAATCTTGTACAAGGAGGCACGTTATGGCGGTTCCGGCATTTATGCGGATCAAAGGAACGACGCAAGGACCTATTACCAAAGGCGCAAGTTCGCCAGACAGTATCGGAAATCATGCGGTTGAGGATCACGTGGATGAATGCCGGATACTGGAAATCAAACACAATGTATTCAAGCCGGCGGATCCACACAGCGGTCAACCCACCGGGCAGCGGGTGCATGAACCACTGATTATCACCAAGCTCATGGACAAAGCGTCGCCCCTGTTATACAACGCTTTGGCCACTGGCGAAACGCTCACCGAAGTGGAAATGAAATTCTATCGTACTTCCGCTGCCGGGTCTCTGGAGCATTACGCGACGTGGTTACTCGAGTCGGCGATAGTGGTGGGCATGCGTGCCGTAATGCCGAACATACTGGATCGGAGCTTTGAACGCTATGGGCAGTTAGAGGAAGTTTCCTTTTCTTATGTCGCGATCACGTGGTCACAGACCGTCGCCGGCACCGAGGCTAAAGACACGTTTCGGCAGCAACAGACCTGACGTTATGTGGGATGCGGTTACAGCGTCTTTTGTCTGCCACATTTCCAAGCGACTATGTTTGGCGTCAATGATGCGGATGCTGTGTGTCGCTTGGATTCTTTTTCCAACGGGAGGTGTTTGGGCGGCGCCCGGTAATTATTACCTGCTGCCGCAACTGGCATATGTTTCGGTGAATCTGCAACATGTCACACCGCTTTACGCCGTGGGGTTGGCCTACGGGTGGCGACTTGGCAATAACGTCAGTGTCGCGGGAGAGATCAATCGCAGTGTCTCTGGCGGCACGTTTACTGAGCGTGATCCCACCGGTCGTGAAACGGGTACCGGCCGCTATCAACTGCAAACCTTTGCGGGCTACGGAGTCTACCGTGTACCTTTGATATCGGGTATTTACGCTAAGGCGAAAACCGGTCTGGTTTATGAGCGAGTATTCCGTCTCGCCACCCAAGATAATGGACATGCCGCGCGCGTGGGGTTATCGATGGGTGCGGGTTTTGGCTATGCGGTGAACCATGCGCTAACCCTAGAGCTTGACTTGACCGGCGTTGAGCAGGATTTGATGATGTTGCTGCTGGGCGTGCACTACTACTGGCCATGAGTAATGGTCGGGTATTATTTCAAAGGCGACAGTGGATGTTAAGGCGTGCGTGTATCGGCGCTTCGATGCTGCTGGTGGTAATGCTGCAACCGGCCTGTGGACGCATGCCGATTCCAGAGCGGGAAGTGGTTTCCACGTATCAGTATGCGCAACCAATATCGTTGGCGCTGCCGGCATTGATGGTGAGCGCCATTCCATCGGGAATTCACGAGCCGCCCCCACCATCAGCGCCAGTGCGTTTGTCATCGCGGCAGGCGGCCACAGACACCGAAGCGCCATCAAGCACCGGCCAATCTTCATTGCTAGATAACTCGATATCCGGTGGAATCGCCAAGGTTGCATCAATTCCCGCAGGTAATTCACATGACGTCGACCATGCGTCAAAAAATATGCGGCAAAACGCTCGGCAGGACAACCAGGCCGGTGACCCGGTCAGCGTCATGCTGTCACTGGAACATGTTCAGGACGCCGGAGAAAATGACAAGATAACGCAGCTGCAATTACGCAAAGCTTATCTGGAAACTATAGAGCAACAGCAGTCTCGTGCCGATCTGCCTGCCGCCGAAGCCACGGCCGAGCGTGCTCTACGACGTTTTCCAGGCGACAAAAAATTACTGGAGAAACAACGAGAAATTCGCCAGCAACGTGACAGCGCTGCGCTGTTTCGCGCGGCACAACAAGCCAGGCAGGTAGGCGATATGATCGGATCCTATCATCAACTGGAAGAAGTACTGCGTCTGTACCCCGCACACGCACCAGCCCGACAAGCTCTGAATCAGCTCGCCCCGGACGTGGTAGATCTTTTACACCGCGATGCCATGCAGGCCTACCGGCATCAACAACTGGAACCCGCCATCGCCACTTGGAACGAAGTGCTGGCCATTGATCCGAAGCATACCCAGGCGGCGCTGTACCGTGCCCGGGCGCAGGAATTGAAACAACGGTTGGACAATCTGCGCTAGGCGACAGATTGCCAGCCCAGCGCATGCGCCACCATGAACGGACGCCTTCACACGTCACGCCCCCCGGTGCTGGCCACAGGATGGGGCGCCTAAGCCGCGCCGCGCAGGGATGATCCGACCACATAATGGGCGCACCGTTTATCGGACGCCGCGATCAACAACGACCCGGCAGCCATCATCGGCGGTTTTTCGATGCCCATCAACTGCAATATCGTGGGTGCGATATTGGCCAAACCGCCGCTGCTCGATAGCCGCCATTGATATTCATCGACGATCAGGCAGGGCACCGGGTACAGCGTGTGCTGGGTGTGCGGTTCGCCCGTGACCGGGTCGACCAGTTCTTCGCAATTGCCGTGATCCGCGGTGAGTATCACGGCATAGTTTTGCGCCACCGCCGCGTCCAATACCTTGCCGACTTCCCGGTCCAGAGCCTCCACGGCTTCGATCACGGCGTCGATTTTGGCGGTATGGCCGACCATGTCACCGTTGGCGAAATTCACGACGATCAAGCCATAGTGTCTGCTGTGAACGGCCTCGATCACCGCTGCCGCGACTTTATCGGCACTCATTGACGGTTTCAAGTCGTAGGTCGCCACATTGGGTGACGGAACCATCAGGTGTTTTTCTCCAGGCAAGAGTTCCTGGCGGCCACCGTTGAAAAAGTAGGTGACGTGCGCGTATTTCTCCGTCTCCGCGCAATGCAATTGCGGTACACCGCTGTTACTGATGATTTCAGCCAGGGTAATGCGCGGCAGTTCCGGCGTGAAGGCGTGAGGGTACGGAAAACTGCTGTCATAGGGCATCATCGTTGTCATGTCGAACAATGGCGCGGCGCCGCGATCGAATCCTGAAAAAAGCGCGCCGGCCAACGCGGATACGATTTCACGCGGGCGGTCTTTGCGAAAATTGAAGCAGATCATCGGGTCGTCAGCCTGCGGTGCCTGCCAGTTATCCAGTACGGCCGGGCGTATGAATTCGTCAGTATCGCCGGCGGCGTAGGCGCTGCAGATGGTGGTTGCCGCGGACAGGGTTTTTTGCCCTTTGCCCATTACCATGGCGCGCCACGCGAGTTCCACCCGGTCCCAGCGCTTGTCCCGGTCCATGGCATAGTAGCGTCCCATCAGCGTTGCGATAACGCCGCCGCAGTCATACAACGGCGGCTCAATTTTGTGCAAAAACTCCATGGCCGATCTCGGTGCGGTGTCGCGTCCGTCGGTAATCATGTGCAGCATGGGGCGCACCCCGTTTTTCTTGCACATCTGTAACAAGGTGATCAGATGCGCCAGTGAGCTGTGCACACCCCCATCCGATACCAGCCCCAGGAGATGCAACGGCCGCCGCCGCGATTTGGCTTTAGATATGGCGTCTAAGAATGCCGGATTGTGCTGGAAGTCTCCGCAAGTGATGGCGTCATCGATGCGCGTACTGTCCTGGCGCAGAATCGCGCCGGCGCCCAGTGTCATGTGCCCGATTTCGGAGTTCCCCATCTGGCCATCGGCAACCCCCACGGCAGCACCGGAGGCCTGCAGCGTCGTGTGCGGATAGTGAGAGAAATATTCGTCGAAGCGCGGGGTATCGGCCAGGTAAACAGCGTTATTGCGCTTGGCGGGATTGATGCCGTAGCCGTCAAGAATAATCAGGACCGTCGGTCGCCGTGGGGCTGGATCTGGATAGCGTCGTGGATTCACTTGTCATCCTGCAAAATAGAGTGGCCGCTAACTTCTAACACTTCCTGTGCCAATCGATAATTAACCGTGATTGTGGTGCATTTTCTTCATGCTATCAGGCGTTTGCACCAACCATCCGATGGCCTGGGTAGACTCCGGATACACATCCAAGCGCACATTGGTTGCGCATGAACGACCCGAGTGAAACAAAAGAGTGCACGGGGGCGGCGCACCAATCTGTAACCGGAAGATTGAGGGTGGGTAAAAAAAGTCGATTCAACGAAGCTCAGTACTGTTCGCGTGGCGAGGTTTGTTGGACCGCTTGAACGGGTTGGGGTGAGTCTTCCCACTCGAATGCCGGTAGATTGTTCAAGGCCTGTTTTAAGCCCTCGCTCCACGCCTGGCTCAGCGTCCCATAAAATGGATCGTGCTCGCTCATTACCAGACGTTTGCTATCACCGAAACTGTTTGTTTTGTAAAGTAATAGTTCCAGGGGCGGGCCGACCGTTAAATTGCTGCGAATGGTCGAGTTCAGGGACACCAGAGCGCATCGTGCGGCGAGCTCCAAGGGTGTGTCCGAGCGAATTACCCGATCCAGTATCGGCTTTCCATATTTAGTTTCACCAATCTGTAAAAAAGGGTATTCAGCGGATTCATGTATGTGGTTGCCTTGGGGATAGATCAAAAAAATGCCGGGGTTGCCACCTCTTATCTGGCCGCCAATAATGAATGAGGCTTCAAAGTTCGTATTGGTGGCGTCGTTTAGGGCCTGGTTCCGCTGTATCTCCGTGGACAGCATACCGACGTAATCCGCCGCCGCATCAATATCGTGCATGTTGCACAGGCTCGGTGCGCCCGGCAGGGAGATGTCGGCACGCATGCGCTTTAAAACTGCCTGGGTCGTGGCCAGGTTGCCCGAGGATAACAGCGTAAAGAAACGATCTCCGGGAAAAGAAAAGGTGTGCACTTTCGAGTAACTGCTGACTTGGTCAACGCCCGCTGTGGTGCGGGAATCGGCGGCGAAAACAAGCCCAAACCGGGTTTTTATGGCGAGGCAATAAGTCATTCAAGGTTCCAGTTTCTATTGGTGTATCGACCTGCCGGATGGGTGGCATGGCCAACTTAACTGCGCTGCAGTCTGCGCATGGTCCGTCTTTTGCAATTACATATTTTATTCATCAGTATTACGCAGCAGATTATGGACCGCCTCAATATGACAAGCTATCAGTCCGAAGAATCTATTGCAAATTTCGCGCAAGTAAATGCGTGCGATGAGGTTGTAGACCACCGGGGTGCGCCATTGCCGTATGCGCGGAAAATGTGGGAATATTTTTCGCAGCAAACCCCCGAGGAATTAGCGGCGCGGGTGTCAGAGGTCGATGCGGCGATTCTGACTTCGGGTATCACTTTTACCGTTTACAGTGATGCCGGCAATATCGATCGTAATTGGCCATTTGATATCATTCCACGCATCATTGCGCGCAAGGAATGGGCGCGGGTGGAGCGCGGTTTGATTCAAAGATTGACGGCTTTGAATTTGTTTATCACCGATATTTACAACAAACAACAAATTGTGCGCGACGGAGTGTTTCCACGACAGGTATTGCACGAGTCGAAAAACTTTCGAGCGGCTTGTGTAGGAGTGCACCCGCGCCATGACGTATGGGCGCATATTTGCGGCAGTGATTTGGTGCGCCATGCTGACGGTGAGTTTTATGTGCTGGAAGACAATCTTCGAGTGCCTTCCGGCGTGTCCTACATGCTTGAGAACCGCCAATTGATGAAGCGTCTGTTCCCGGAGTTGCTGTCAAAGCACCGGATTATCCCCGTTGATAACTATACGGCACAATTGTACGACACCTTGGCAGCGCTTTCGCCGCGTCCGGGTGAGCGGCCGGTGATCGTGGTGCTGACCCCCGGCATCTTCAACGCCGCTTATTTCGAACACAGTTATCTTGCGCAGCAGATGGGCGCGATTCTGGTGGAAGGTGCGGATTTGATCGTCGGGTCCGATGATTTCGTCTACATGCAAACCATCTCCGGCCTGACCCGTGTCGATGTTATTTACCGACGTATTGACGATGACTATCTCGATCCCGAGGTATTTTTCTCGGGTTCAACTTTAGGTGTTAGCGGGCTGATGCGGGCCTGGAAAAAGGGTAATGTCGGCATCGCCAATGCGCCCGGGTCCGGCGTCGCTGATGACAAAGTCGTTTATGCGTTTGTTCCGGCGATGATTAAGTACTATCTGAGCGAAGACCCGATATTGCCCAATGTGCCAAGTTATCTGTGCATGTATGAAGATCAACGCAACTACGTGCTGGCTAATCTGGATAAACTGGTGGTAAAACCTGCTAACGAGTCCGGAGGCTACGGTATGTTGATGGGGCCCATGGCGTCGCAACAACAGCGTTCCCAGTTTGTGGAGTTGATTAATGCACAACCCCGCAATTATATAGCGCAACCCACACTTTCGCTTTCAACCGTCCCCACCTTGAGCGCCGAAGGTATAGTGCCACGTCATGTGGATTTGCGACCATTTGTCTTGCAGTCCAGCCGGTCATTCGTCACGGCGGGCGGTTTAACCAGAGTCGCACTGCGCAAAGGGTCGCTGGTCGTCAATTCATCGCAGGGTGGTGGCAGTAAAGATACATGGGTGGTTGAAGGGGGTGATTAATGCTATCAAGAGTCGCTGAAAACCTGTATTGGATGACGCGCTATATGGAGCGCGCGGAAGACACCTCCCGGCTGATCAACGCCGTGACCTTGATGTCGTTGGATATGCCGGAGGACGTGCAGCTCGGATGGGACGTGCTGATAAAGATAGCGGGTTTGGATCAGGAATTCTTTGAGAATTACCAGGAAGCAAATGAATATTCAGTTATGCGCTTTTTAATTCGCGACGAGAAGAATCCAAGCTCCATTTACAGTTGTATTACTCAGGCCAGGGAAAATACTCGTACGTTTCGTGAAGTTCTGCCGTGGGAGTGCTGGGAATGGGTAAACGAATTGTATTTGTATACCAGGAACAATCTTGGCGGTGATCTGTCGCGCAAACGCCGCTACGAGGTGTTACAGGCGGTGATTCGTCGCCGTCAAAGTATCGTGGGATTGCTGGCGGGTACCATGTCCCGAGATGCGACATTTCAGTTTCTACGGCTGGGAAGAAATATGGAACGGGCGGATATGACCAGCCGTATTCTGGATGTCAGTTGTGCCGTAATCCCGCCGCACACTGAGGCCGAATCTTCCCCCTATAGCGATCTGGCATGGATGAATATTCTCAAGGCGCTATCCGCATATCAAATGTATCGCCGCTATGTGAGCGTGCACGCGGATGGCGCCAGGGTCCTGGAATTTATGTTCAAAAATCGGGAGTTTCCCCGCGCCATCAACCATTGCCTGGTGGAGATCTGGGAGGTGTTGCATCAACTGCCCCATCCGGAGCCGGTGCTGGCGGCCGTGCGCGATGCCATGGAAAGCCTGGAAACTGCCGATACCACGGCACTGGCCAGTGACGGCTTGCATGAGTTTTCCGATAGCCTGCAGCAGAGATTGTCCCGGATCAACAATCTGTTGATTACTCACTATTTTAAGTTAACGACCAGTATAAAGACAAAGGATATTGCCGCATGATAAATTCGCTTGCGCACTTACGCCAGGGCGACAAGGAAAATACTTCGTGGTTTGAAGAATGGCTGGTGCGAATTCTGGAAAGCCGCGATCAATCCGGTCTGACGGAAATGATTCAGGAAATTGACGCGTTGATGTTGACGGTTGAACCCGGTTGTTCCATTGCTTACATCGGCGAGTTATCGCTGATGACGCCCTATCACTATCTGGTTACCCTGGAATCGGAAAGTCACTACACGCACCTGATGCGTGTAGACTTGGAAGTACCGGACTTGCTGATCAGGGAAGTCAAAGACCCCAATACCCGGGGTATATTTCGCAGTCTCAATGAAGTTTATCCGATTGGTGCTCATAAGCCGAATTCCCGGTACATGGGTGAGATATTGCGCGTGACAAATCTACACGCGGTGGTTACCGAGCAAAAGCAGCGCGATATTCGTTTTTTCAACCAGGATCAACTGCGCAAGCTGGAATTACCCGGTAATATGGCGCTAGTGAAACCATCACCTTACACTCATAATATCGTCGGCTATTGGGAAAGACAAATGGAGGATTGCCGGGTCTATGCCCTGGGTGTCAGCACGATTCGCGACGACATAAATCGCGCCTATCTGGAGGCCAAGGAGCTTCAGGCGAAGCTGGGATTGGAGGGGTTGATTCTACCGATAGATCACCTGGCGACGCGTATTTACAGTCAGAATCGGGAAGTGGCGATCCTGGAATATCTTACGCTCACCAGTTACTACTATTGGGGGTCCTACGACATTACCGATCAGAATTCATCGACTAATGTAACGAAAAGTATCCATTATAGCGACGAGAAACGCAGTCCGGCAAAAGTGTTTACGGCGGCTAACCAACCATACTTCGTCGCCTATCTGGAGAATATGATTTCACCGACGGAGAATTTCGTGCGTAACTATGGTCCGCGCTTGCATCACATCGCGCTGACGGTCAAGGATGGGGAAATGGGCGGCATGGCCAACATCGATTATGTGGTGGATGAAATACGCAAACAAGGCAAAGCATTTCTGCTCGATGTAATTGGCTCCCGGGAGGATGGTCTCAAACAGATATTTTCCAGCGCTTCGGAACATTCTTCGTTGATCATCGAATACGTGCAGCGGTTTGGGGATTTTTCCGGGTTTTTCACCAAGAAAAACGTCGCCGCGCTCACGCATGCGGCCGGCGTCGAAGAACAACTGCGGATGCTGCATAACCAGGCATCCGGGTAATGCAGCGGCGCCTCGGGCAACGGTATGGATTTTCGGAGGATCTATAACTAAAGGCGGGTGGCGAGCCGTGGCCGGGACGTGCAGCGGCCGACTCCGTATCCGCAAGCGGTCACCGCGGTGCGGCGGGAACTGGCTCTGTACATGGAGCCGGTGTCCCGCCGAGGCCCGACGGGACACCGATCGATCTATGGCTGGAAACCGCCATCAATGCATGTTCTTGATCATGGCGTAGTAGCCGGTAGCGCCTTTCTCCATGAAGTAGTAGTCCTTGATACCTTCTTCTTCCAGCGCATATTGCAGCCAGGGGACTTGTTGACCTACTTCATCGTAAATATACAGGGACTGTTTGTTGCTCTTGGCCAGGGCCAGGTACTTTCGCAATTTCTTCTGGTCGTCCAGGCTGGTCCACCGCTCCATTCCGGGGAAAAAACCGATGCCGGCACGCTGATACTTGTCACGCACATCCAGCACCATGATTTTCTTGGTAGTATTATTGACGGCGATTTTATCGCTGAATGCTTCTGGGGTAATGAAGCGGGCGTGCAGATGCTCTTTAGTCAGCAGTTTGTCGGGATTCACCGGGGAGGTGCCAAGTAACACGGCTTTGTCCGGATAGGCCTTGGCCCACTCAAAGATGCCCGCGTCAAATGCGATCAGGTTTTTGATGCCCGCTTTCAAACCTTTTTTGACCGCGAGATAAGATTTATAGCAAGTGCGTCCGTTGCAATAAAAAACGATGGGTTTATTGGTGGTCTTGACCAGCGCCGCCAGGTCTTGTTCAAATGTTTCCGATGCCACCGGCAGATTGACCGCATCCTTGATACGCAAGGTGTCATATTCGTAGCTTGAGCGAGCGTCAACGATGAAGGAGTCGTCGAGTTTGGCACGCAAGTCTTGTATTTCGATGATGGGAATACCGGGGAATTCGGCGCGACCGGGAAATTCTGAGGTGCTCGCCTGCGCATTACCCGTGATGTAAAACACGACTGCAAGACTGCTGAGGAAACTGGTTTTAACTTTAATAGACACCGGTAAAACTCCTATAACATATTGATATTTATATGCTTAAGAAAAACAAGGTGTTGATTATATATTCAGTTATTACCATGGAAAAGTAATCAATTATTATTAGCTGATATATAAAAATGTACTTACTTCTTCACGAGTAGCCGTGACAATTATTCACAAAAATATTATCGACAAACGTTCAATGGGATTTTACGGGTGCTGGGACTCTTCGGTTTCTTGAAGACAAGCCTGCGTTAACGTTCGCGAATATCAAACACACCGGTGACACTTGTCGATGCCTTAGCGCACAGGTAATGCCGTTGCATCCACCACGCGGCGCAGCACGAAGCTGGAATGTACACCGGTTACCCCTTCAATGCGTGTGATTTTGTCGAGCAGTAATGCCTGATAAGCATCCATATCGACGACGACTACTTTCACCTGATAGTCCGCATCTTGACCGGTGATCAGCAAACATTCAAGCACTTCCGGGAGTTCTTTAATTTTTTTTTCAAAATTATTGAAGCGCTCGGGAGTGTGGCGGTCCATGGAAATATGAATCAAGGCCATCAGGCTGAGCCCGAGTTTTTTGGCATCGAGCAGTGCACGGTATCCAGTAATGATGCCGGCTTCCTCCAGGGCCCGTACGCGACGCAGACAAGGCGAGGGCGACAGGCCGATGCGCTCCGCCAGATCCTGGTTGCTGATGCGGCCGTCCTGTTGCAGGACGTCGAGAATACGCCGATCATGGCGGTCAATATCCATAATATTTCTCATAATTATGTAAAGCAAGCATATAATATCATTAAGATAAAATATATAGCAATAATATTGCGCCGTTATTCAAATTTGCACCTGTATTCGCAATCCCCTGTTACGCCACTTGCATTATGCTGTTGTTGATCCGCTGGCTACGGATTTTATTACTGCCGCTTCCAACCAGAATCCGGCAATCGGAGGTCCCCACAAGGGACCTCCTCAGCCGCCGACCCTACCCGGGCGGAACCTGTACAGTCAGATTGCCGGGGCGGCAAGTTGATAGATCTAATTTCAATTTTTTGTTCATAAAGACAGGAGCATTGCCATGAACCGTTTCGATCATCGCCGTTACCGGCCCGCCCCGGCCGTGCCCTTGACGCGCCGCCAGTGGCCGTCGAATACCATCACGCAAGCACCACGCTGGGCGAGCGTGGATTTACGTGATGGCAATCAGGCGCTACTGGAGCCGATGGACGTGGCCAAGAAACAACGTTTGTGGGAGTTGCTGGTACAGCTTGGAATCAAGGAAATCGAGGTGGGTTTTCCCTCCGCGAGTCAGCCGGACTATGATTTTATCCGCTGGTTGATCGAGGAGCAGCGCATACCCGAAGGCGTTACAGTGCAAGCGTTGACCCAAGCGCGGGAGGATTTGATCGTGCGCACTTTCGAAGCGTTGCGCGGTGTGCCACGCGCCATCGTTCATGTGTATAACTCTACATCGCAGGTGCAAAGGGAGCGGGTTTTTGGTCAGGACCGCACCGGTATTACCGCCATTGCGCGCCGCGGCGCCGAGTGGGTGCGGCGGGAAGCGGCGCGTTATCCGGAAACCGAGTGGGTGTTTCAATACAGCCCTGAAAGTTTCACCAGCACCGAAATGGACTACGCGGTTGATATCTGTGAGGCCGTGCTCGATGTGTGGCAGCCCACGCCGGCGCAGCCTTGCATCATTAATCTACCGAGCACCGTGGAAGTGGCAACACCTAACGTGTTCGCGGATCAGGTGGAGTATTTCATCACCCATATCAGTCGTCGTGACAGCATCATCGTGTCGGTGCATACCCATAATGATCGCGGCTGCGCCGTGGCCGCGGCGGAACTCGCGGTATTGGCCGGTGCGGACCGGGTGGAAGGCACGTTGCTGGGGAACGGCGAGCGTACCGGTAACATGGATATCGTCACCATGGCCATGAACCTTTACAGCCAGGGTGTGGACCCGCAACTGGATCTCGCCAACCCGGACGAAATTATCAGTGTTTATACCGAATGCACGGGACTGCCGGTGCATCCGCGTCATCCCTGGGTGGGTGAACTCGTGTATACCGCGTTTTCCGGCAGTCATCAGGATGCGATACGCAAATGTCTGCACCGGCAGCAGGATGATGAACCTTGGCAAGTGGCGTACCTGCCAATCAACCCCCAGGATATTCAACGGGATTATCAGGCGGTGATTCGTATCAACAGCCAGTCCGGGAAAGGCGGTGTAGCTTTTGTGTTGGAACGGGACTACGGTTTGACATTGCCTCGTTGGTTGCAGGTGGAATTGGCGCGTATCGTTCAGCAGGAAAGCGAGCGGCGCGGCGGCGTCATCGACAGCGCGGCAATTTATCAATTATTCCGCGCCCATTTCTTCCATGACCAGACGCCGAGTCAATTGCTTGGTTATCACCTGGAACGTGATGAGCATGACATGATCGAAGCGCGCCTGCTGCACGCCGAACGCGAGTATACGTTACAGGGCGCCGGTGATGGCGCATTGTCCGCCTTTGTACATGCCTGGAGTCATCATAGCGGGCAACGGCTGAGTGTCATGAATTACAGTGAGCATGCACTCGGTGCCGGTACCGATGCCGAAGCTATCGCCTATATCCAACTCGACATCAACGGGCACACTTACAGCGGCGTGGCGCAGGACAATGATATTGTCGGCGCATCCATCAAAGCGGTGTTGTCGGCATTGAACCGGGCCATGTCCCTGTTGCCACTTGTCGAGACGTCACGCACGGTCCATGGCGCCGTGGGTTGACGGGTAACGCGGGTATCGGCGGCAGGCCGATGGGTTCCATCCCTGACCGCGATGCCGCGCGGATGCCGGTGTTTGCGGCGACTCATGCGCGGAGGCGTCGTTATCGAGGAAACCGAACCGCCGCGTTGGCAACCCGGTAGCTCAGCGTGTCGCGCTAAGATATGATTTCGCTTCCTCGCCGGGATTGGGTAAGCCCGACACTTTCCACGCGGTCAGGCATGTGTGAAACAGTTCCTGCACGCAAGGCGCCTGGGTGGTTTCGTCACGACAAATCTTGCTCATCGGCGGCGGTGCGTGCAATCGGAAATAGTAGTCCCGAATTGCATGTATGGCATTCCAATGGGCCGGACCCAGCGGACCGATTCCTTCTTTTTCTGCGATGGCGATGGCGATATCTTCCGTCCACTGGCGCGGATCGATTATCAAATCGTCCTCATCAAACGCTACTGATTTCAGCACTGAACTGGTTTGTTTGTTGATCATAGAGGTATCCTGCCTGGTTTGCTAGGGGTTGGGTGTTTCCACGGAAATTGTACCTGTTGATTCGGATTCGCACTGACTTTTGGGTTTTCCACAACTGCAACTGGAATAGCACAGCACCACAGACCCTGCGACCCCGCCCACGATCCACATCAGCAAGTTCTTGCGCTTGCCGGAACCGTTTTCCTCGGTGAGAGAGCTACGGAATACCTGTTGTGGCGTTTGCGTCGTGCTATCGACCGTGGCCTCCGCGCCGGGAGCGGTTTCAGTTCGCCGAATGTCGTCCAGTTGCCAGGGTGCGCCTGACGTGACGCGTATCGTCAACGGTGAAATATTGAAACCGCGCAGAATTTTGTTCTCGGAGTTGTCCACGGCTTCAATAAAATACTCAATGCCAGGCTTTTGCACATAGCGCTCGGGTATCTCGCCGGTATAGGTGGTTCCATCCTTGCTTGTCATTTCAACTTTCTTATATTCGTCTTCACCCATCGGCCGGAAATAAAGGGAGGCATTCTTGATGCCGGATGAGTCATCGGTAATGCGCGCGCTGATTGTGCCGGGTGCGCCGATGAGGATCGGCTCCGTCAACGGTTTGTGATCGATCATCGGAGGAGAGATATCGATCGACTTACTGGACAAACCGAGTGCCTCGTCGGCGGTGACACAACCGGCATATGCGATGCTTGCGACGATCAGTAAATAGCAGCCAGTGGGTTTCATGATCTTAGTCCTGAAGTTTATGGGCGTTGTCGACGGTTATTTTCGGGAGGTATCAGCGCGACAAAGTGAAAGTGCTGGTGCCGGCCTCGTATCCGGCTATCCTGGCGTAGACAGTGCCGTTGCTGTTAGGCTGTACGACCAAGGATTCCACCGCGTTTGTCGTTCTGGCGGAAGCTAATACCGTCTGAAACGAGCCGTCAGGGTAAATATACAAATCGAGATCGATGTCCATTAGACCGTCAGCATTGATATCTTCCCCAGTCAGCTTGATCGTGTAACTCAGGGAAGAATCCAGACCGGTAAAAACATAGAAGCGGTCCTCGCGTTCAGTGCTGCCGCCATTGTTGGCGCTGCTGATGGAATCGCTTACCGATGCGCCAATTCTTTGCATGACGACGAGATGAAAGGAGATGCCGCGGGTCTGAGGGTACACCAGCGCAAACAGTTCGCCATCAAGGGTAGCCGTCGCGTTGCAGAAATCATCGACGGTGCCCAGCGCGAATGAACCACAGTGGTAGTCCGGGACGTATTCACTGAACGGCGGGGGCGGAAATTGCGGAGTACCGGGTTGGCTGGGGTCCTGGTTGAATACCGCCAAATCCGCATCATCGTTTAAGTGTGAAAGATATACCAGGTAATTACCGTTGCTGATCAGCCCTCTGAAGACATACAGTCGATCCTTGATACCCGCTGTGTCGTAGGCATTGTCCCTGAAATATTGGCCATCCGCGGGAAATTCGCGAGTGGTAACGGGGAACGCCGCAATATCGAATCCGCTGGAATTGGAAAGATAGAGATTGGCGCTTAAATCGGTAAATGGCGACACATTGATGTACAACTTGTTGCCGGGTATGGCCCTGGCCAGGCAGTATTCAGCCGCGATATCGAAATTTTCCGATGCGCAGGCGAACTGCTGATTGAAATTCCCGCCATAGACGTACAAATCCAGGTCCCCGGTAAGCTTGCCGACGGTAACCAGATAGTCCGTGCCACCTGCCAGATTGCCGGCGGTATATGGCATGTTCCCGCGGTTATTGGTGACTTCGGTCTTGGCGTAAACGGTGACACCCTGGTAGCTTACAGTATTGGCTGGTAAGGCCGCTGGTGCTGTAATACTGAGATCAAAGCTGTTGGTGGTGCCGGCATAAGCGGTGATTAGCGACGACTGGAAAAATATCTCACCCCGACCATTTGCCTGCAAAAAGCACGTGTCAAGTATATACGACCGGCAAGCCGGTGATAGAAAGGGGTTTTGCATTGCGGATATTTCGCCATCCAGCAGATCATCGCCGCTGTAATTGTCGCCTTTGATGGCATATTCGCCATTCGCGGTCAGCCCGGTTACCGCATACAAGCGCGAGTCGCCGTCCGAGACAAGTGAGCTATGAACCGAGGATTTACCGGTGAGGTCGCTCACCGGCAAGACATTGAGCGTGAATGTTGAATTATTGCCGATGTTGCCGGCAGCCTTTGATGCATGAATCCACAGTTTGCCGTCGGCGTTGGTGGTGGCGACGCAAACTTCGCTTTCGTTGCTATCGAATTCGGAACTGCAACCCGATGTACCGTTGATGGCGAGTACGTTGAGATTTACATTGTCACTCAGATCATACAATCCCACAGCATAGGACCTGTTACCCACCAGACCTTCCACGGCATAGCATGTGCCTGTCGAAGCGACGTTACCTTGGGCCGGCAAAGCGCTTGCCGGTGTGTTGCTGGCGGTGCATAAAGTGCCGCTAACGCTATTGGATAGCGGACTTTTCAATTGGTAAGAGTTCCCGTTTTTTGAAATCTTAAAGTTGTCATCCACCATCCTCACCGCAAAATAGTATGTGGCGAGCATATCGAAGTTAGCAGACGTGAATGTGTAGCTGTTGGTGCCAATTAATTGGACAGAATCACTGCCGGTGCTGAGATTGACAGAGGTCCCATAGTAGATATCGTATTTCATGCCTGCGGTGGCGGTCCAGTTGAGTTGAAAGCTGGAGTCGATTACTGTCACGGACAGGCCATCGGGTGCCGCGAGTGGAGAGCCCGGGGTTGAATCTGAATTGTTGGGATTGGATCGGCGCAACAGTTCGTCAAGGTTGGTAATGCCGTCGCTGTCGGTGTCATCGTAGACCACGGCATCGCTGCTGATTGGCACCCGTGTATTCCGGTTTTTTGCCACCGTAATGGTCCTTGCGACAGTGCTTGCGGCTACGGTCAGACCGTATTGAGAATCATCAATATAGTAGATGACTTCAATGGTATGTTCCTTGGCTGAAAGAGTTATCGTCGAATCACCGACCAGCATATCGTGTTCAGCGTCGTATCTCAGGTTGGTCAGCACATAGGGTTTGCCATAGTTGCCATCGATAATGATATGAATAATATAATCACCAGGTTTGATGGCGCCAACCGCCTGCGATCCGGCAGGCAGCGGAACGGCAAAGGTGCCCTTGAGGGCGTCATTGTCGGGTGGTGATTCACGACCGCAGGCACTGATCATGGATACGGAAATGAGCAGCATGAATAAACCATAGTATGTCAGCTTGTTAGCCACGTTCCCTCCCGGTCAAATAAATGACTTTCGCTAATGTAATATATGCAATGAGATTGCACCCGCGAACGGAAATCAGGGGGTACCACGGCAACGACTCAGGGACTGAAATATAGGGATACGGCAGCAATCTACCTCATCAGCGCTTACTCCTGACTTACCAGTGTGGCGTATTGTCTGCAACTGCTATTGGTCACTACTGGCAACCTAATTAACGCGGTCGACACGCCACAGTCTGGCGCGACTGTGGATAGAATATATATTTTGATTAATGGTGCTGAGTAGTCATAATATGCAAACAGGCTTGGTCAGTGACGCAATTCAGAGTCATGGGCAAAACAAGAATTTAAATCGACAGCAGGGGATGTGGTACCGGTATGGGGCAACGATATGAGGAAATTTCCGAAAAATTAGCGCAGTTTATCACGCAACAGAAGATATTTTTTGTAGGTACCGCGGCACCGGACGGCAGAGTGAACATTTCGCCAAAGGGCATGGACTCATTGCGGGTGCTCGATTCCAAACGTGTCGCGTGGTTAAACGTTACCGGTAGCGGCAATGAATCCGCGGTCCATGTGCTGGAACATGCCAGGATGACGCTGATGTTCGCAGCATTTTCCGGTAGTCCCATGATTCTTCGGCTCTACGGCTCGGCCAAAGTCATTCACCGAAATGATGCCGGTTGGCGTGAATTATTTGCTCTGTTCGAGCCGCTGCCCGGCGCTCGACAAATTTTCGATGTGGCGATCGATCTGGTACAGTCCTCCTGCGGCATGGCGGTACCATTTTTTGATTACGTGGAGGAACGGGATCAGTTGCGACAATGGGCGATCAAGAAAGGCGAGGCGGGCCTGCGCGACTACTGGACGGATAAGAATCAAATCAGCCTGGATGGCAAGGAAACGCATATCGTCGAGAAAAACACCTGAGCTGATTGCCATGGCATGGATGATATTTGCTGCGCTTGTCGGTGTCTTTCTCCAGAAAGTTATTGAGATACCGGTATTCCGGTCACCGAGACCGCCTGATGCAAACCTTACCTATTCCACACCGCAATGCTAATGAATTGGTGGATCGGAGTCAGTCAGTGATGTGGAACGTTGTTCGCGGTACAGATGATGTCCTGTTCCACTGGCAGAGCGTCTTACTATAGCATGCTTAGCGCAGTGGCATGAGCTGCCGTATAGTCCACTGGAATTTGTCTTGTCGTTGACGTTACCGCGCCACCTGCCGGCTAATATGTTGAAATCCTTCAAAGCTCTGGCAGTAAGGCGCGGTACTGCACGTGCCGAAACGCGATGTTTAGCCTTGCCACGCCTCCCCCTTCAGTGAGCGTTATGTCTTTCTTAAATTAATGTCCACGTCAGCTATTAATTGTCAGAAATTGTTATCATGACTATGTGACACCTTATTGTATTTATAGAAATTAATGATTTGTAATTTAGCGGGTTTCTGTAATACGTTGCATCTATGGAAAATGTTCACCAGCCCCATCCGGCTTCTTTAATGCGGGGCAGTTGCAAGCAACGTCGTACGCAGTATTCACAGTTGGCGCGGCGTCATGGCATCGATCATCCTGCCGAACAGCGCTGCGATTATTTGGCCTCAGGTCCCAGGAATTGCTCATGAAACGGCAACAGATCGTTTTGAAGCGGGCATATAACCTGGCCAAGCGGGAATTGTTTGAAGCTTGGTCGCAACCTGAAATCATGCGCCACTGGCTGTTTTTCTCCCGTGATGCAGCGGCACGCTGCACCGTAGACAGTCAGTTTGTCGTCAATGGCACGTTCAATCTGGTAATGTATGACCGGGATGGACCGATGGATGTCAGTGGCAACTATATAGAAATCGTGCACTATAACTTTATCGCTTTAACCTGGAACAGTTCTGTGGCAAGCCAATCGCTGGTGTCGCTGGAATTTCGCGGATTAGCGTCGCAGCGTACTGAATTAACCGTGTATCACCAGTTCCTTCCGACCCAGGAATCCAGTGTCATGCATCAACAAGGATGGAATACGTGTCTGGATAATCTGGAAGCGTTAGTGGTGGATCGGGAAAAGCATATGGCGTCGTGAGTGGCACGGCTGGGACCGTTGTTGCGCGTCATTCCCGATTGACAAGCAGCAGGGTATCTTCGGTTGGCGCCGCTCGGTAACGGGTCTCTGGGTGTTTTTGCGCAGTTACGTGCCCTGAGATTGATAGATATGCCCGCCGCGGATCAGCCATTTTTCCAATTCCACGGCCGCCAGCACCAGCGATGCCAGGAACAAGCAAACCAGCAGATCTAACAACGGTAGCGGTTGGGTATGAAAAATGTCGTTCAGCGTGGGCAGGTAGATCACCAGCAGTTGCAACAGCATGGTAAACAGCAGGGCGGTCAGCATCGGCAAATTGCTGAAGATGCCAATGCTGAACAGTGATGCACGATCGCTACGAATCGCCAAGGCGTGAAATAATTGGGCCACGGTCAAGACCGTGAATACCATGGTTTGCCAGTATTCCACATGACGCGCCAATGCCCAGGCTTGCGTGGCAAGGGCAAGGCCGCCGATCAGGAGTCCCATCCAGACGACATGTTGCCACATCCCGTGTTTGAAAATGTCTTCGTTGGGAGGGCGCGGCGGCCGGCGCATGATGCCTGGTTCCGCCGGCTCCGCGGCAAAGGCCAGGCCCGGCAAACCGTCGGTGACGAGATTGATCCATAAGATGTGCACCGGTAACAATGGAATCGGCAGGCCGAGAAAGGGCGCGAAGAACAGCGTCCAGATTTCACCGGAATTGGAACTCATGGTGTACTTGATGAATTTACGAATATTATCGAAGATGCGCCGTCCGGCGCGCACCGCACGCACGATGGTCGCGAAGTTGTCATCCAGCAATACCATGTCCGCGGCTTCGCGCGCCACGTCAGTACCTTTGAGTCCCATGGCGATACCAATACCGGCGCGTTTCAGCGCGGGCGCGTCATTGACGCCATCGCCGGTCATGGCCACGAATTCACCCTTTGCCTGCAGTGCTTTGACGATTTGCAGCTTTTGTTCAGGACTGACCCGCGCGTAGGCACGCACTGAATCGACGATTCGGGAAAATTGCGAGTCGCTCATGCGTGCCAGTGCCGGACCGGTGAGCACCGTCTGCTCCTCCTGCATGATTCCCAGGTTGATGGCGATGGTGCGTGCCGTGCCGGGGTGATCGCCGGTGATCATGACCGGAATTATGCCGGCGCTCAGGCAATCCGCCACCGCTTGCCGTGCCTCGTCGCGCGGGGGATCGATCAGTGCCACCAGGCCGAGGAAGCTCAAATGGGTTTCCACTGTCGCCGCCGACTGTTTTCGCTCGGTCGCGGGCAGGTCGTTCAGCGTACGCTGCGCCAGCGCCAGGACACGATACCCCTGATTGGCCAGGGATTCCGCGCTGCGCAGCACGTTGTCCGGGGTGAACGGCGCGCTATGAATGCCGCCCAAGGCATCGATACACAACGGCAGCACCTGCTCTGGCGCGCCTTTGACATAGGCGATGATGGCATGATCCTGGCGGTGCAGGGTGGTCATGCGTTTGCGTTCACTGTCGAAGGCGAAGCTGTGCACTCGGGGCAGACTAGCGTTGAGCGCTGTTTTGTCAAACCCGGCTTGCTGAGCGGCGACATATAAAGCGAGTTCCGTGGGATCGCCGGTAGGTTGGCCGTCGACCAGCGTGATGTCGTTGTTCAGCGCCATGGCGGTACCGAGTTCCCGCCAAGGTGTTGCCGACGCGACCTCGCTCAAGCGCTCGTATTGCGCTCCAGTGTTGACGAATAAACGCGCTTGCATGCGGTTTTGGGTGAGGGTACCGGTCTTGTCGGCGCAGATGTAAGTCACCGATCCCAGGGTTTCCACTGCCGGTAAATTTCTTACCAGGGCCTGGTGTCGTATCAATAAGCGGGCGCCGAATGCCAGAGAGAGTGTAACGACCGCCGGCAAGGCTTCGGGGATCGCCGCTACCGCCAGACTCACCGCGGTAAGAAACATGAGCATGGCCGGTTGCCCCTGCAACAAGCCGGTGGTGAACACGACGGCGCAGATGCCAAGCACCGCCAACGCCAGGTTGCGGCCGAAACGCGTGAGGCGAACCTGCAACGGTGTTTTCACCGCTTTTTCTCCGCGCAACAGGCTGGCAATACGTCCGATTTCCGTGTATATGCCAGTGGCGACGACCACGCCGGTGGCGGTGCCGCGCGTTACCATGCTGCTCTTGAACAGCAGATTGCAGCGGTCCGCCAGGGCCAGGTCCGGTGTGCTCAAAGTACCACTAGATTTCACCACCGGATGGGATTCACCGGTCAGAGAGGATTCGTCAAGTTGCAGTTCCTCGCAGGTGAGTAAACGCATATCCGCCGGTACGATATTGCCGGCCTCCACCAACACGACATCTCCCGGGACCAGGCTACTCGCCGGCAATGTCGTGGCGACGGCATCGCGCAGTACCCGCGCATCGGGGGCCGACATCGCGCGCAGCGCGGCCACCGCGCGTTCCGCCCGATATTCCTGGAGCGCGCTGATTAAGGCGTTGAGCAGCACGATCACCAGAATTGCCATAGCATCCTGGGGATCGCCGATAATGCCCGAGATCAGCGCCGCCACCAGTAATACCAGGATCATAAAATCCGTGAATTGATGCAACAGAATCGATGGCACCGAACGCCGCCGCGCTTCGGGAAGCGTATTGGGTCCGTGGTGTGACTGGCGTTGTCGTGCCTGTTCCGTGGTCAGTCCGACAGCGCTTGCCTGCAAGCGGCGCAGTACCTCGTCGTTGTCGAGACTGTGCCAGGGTGTTTGATTCACATCAGTATCCGGCAAATAAATAAATCAAGGCGACAGTGAGCGCTGCGCTGAGCAGGGTTTGTATGCCGCTGCGTAACCAGGAGATTCCGGAAATGCGCCCAAGGTACACGCCGAGCAGAAAAATCAATACCATGGCGACGAGCATTGCCAGATAAAGAGATGACAGGGGAAAGAGTACGCCGGCGTAGGCCAGCCACAGCGGCACAACGATCAGCGCGGAAATGAGCAAGGGAGCGCAGCCGTTGATCAGGGCAATCAGCACCGGTACCCAGAAAACGGCTTTACCATGGGCGCCAGCGCTTAAATCCGAGATCATCGCATCTTCCAGTTGCGCGAGGGAATGCTTGCGCTCGGCGCTTTCGCTGACATAGGCGCTGCTCACACCGCTGACGCCAAGGGCGATAGCCGCGCCCATGCACACGCTGATGACAACGGCGAGGTCGGTGGGTTTCGAGACGACGAAGCCCATCAGCAAGCCCAGCATGGTAAGGGCGCCGTCGAAACCGTTAACCACGAAATAGCGGCGCGCTATGCCCTGGGATCGGGTGATGCGCAGCAGGAAACCCGCGTCCAGCAATAACTGCGACAGGTGCGACCGGTTAGTCATGTTCCGGTAAACTCCGTACCTCCACCTCATCAATGCTGTGCAGTGAACCGCTCATCGCGGTAATCGCGGCTTGTACTCTCTCAAAGTTGATGGCCGGCGCCGAGACTTCGATCTGCAAGGTCTCGGTATTGGCGTCGATTTCCATGACCGTCAGGCGCACATGATAGTCGCTGCCGACACCGGCAAGGGCTTCCGCAAATTCCAGGGCGGATGGGTGGTGCGGTTTGAGGACGTCAAGCACGATACGTTGTATGCAAACCATAAATCATACTCCCTTTATTCAGCATACGAGGGTACGATAGGTGTTGCCGCTGTGATTACATGGGCATGTGGGAAATTATCGCACAGTTACCAGCGAATGAAGTGCGTTTTTATACGCATAGTGGACGCATGTCGTGGTTTACGCACAGCGTTTCCGTTACGGGGGACGGATTCGGGAATCCGGGCAGAATTTTTCCGCTGCAGAGCCGATAGCAATCACCGGAAAGGACGCTGTCGTTGCTTTCGCAGGGAACCTTGGCGCCGGGCGGCCTTCTAACCCGGGACTGGTGGGTGAAGCAATCAGGTCTTCATATTATGTAGCGTATTTTATTCCCAATTCCGGATATCGATATCGATGAAACCTTCGTGGAAAGATGCAGTTTATCAACAACGAGAGGAGCTGGCGCGTTTGCTCCAGGAACCCTTGGCCCGTGTCGCCAGCCAATGTGCGCCAAGATGGGGCAATCGTGAATCGTTGAATGGGATCTTGATATCCGGTTTCCCGGAGATCCCACATTGTACCTATTTGTATTGCGTGGAAACCAATGGCGTGCAAATTTGCGACAATGTGGGTAAAACCGGGCTGGTTGCGGGACATTTCGGGCGTGATCGATCCCAACGCCCCTATATGAAGGAAGTGGTCCCCTCGTGGGGTTATTTATTGTCCGATGCTTATATCAGTCAGTCGAAACACCGTCCTTCCATTACCGCGCTACAGATCGTGCGTGAGGGAAACCGCGTATTGGGTTATCTGGGAGCGGACTTTGACTTGCGGGATCTGCCGGTCACCGCGGAACTGTATGAAGAGCCCGGGTCCTGGCGTCAGATCAAGGGGGATCCGGTGATTCGGGGTGCGGTTTTCCAGCAGTGCCGCATTGACAGTCCGCTGGATCGCAATCTGGATCAGGCCATGGCCATCATGGAAGAATTATTGACCCAGCGCGGCGTGTTTCAGACACAGATACATTTCTCCAGCGGCCAGGTAACGATCTGGACCCTTGACGATCCATTGCGGTATCGCATTCTCGACAGCGAAGCCCTGTGCGATCCGGATATCTGTCTGGTATTTCCGCCTCGGCCTTACCCCAAGGATGCCGTTATCAACAGGGAGGACATTGCCCATATACTGGATATTCTGCAATCCCTGCGCATGGCCGATGAGAATATTTATCTGCGCATGTCATCCATCAATATTTTCAACGGCATGGTGAGCCTGACCTTTTCCTGCGACGGTTCCCACTACATGCGCGCCGATGAATTCTTACGGAAAAGCATTGCATTCTGGTTCGGTAACACCGCCGGGAGTTGATGGCTGGCGGACATCAGTGCCGGGCATGGCGGATGTATTCCCGGTCAGCGGGTCTTGGCGGATTTGCGCAAGTGGTAAGTGAGGGCCAACGCAATGCAGTGCCGCAACGCATGTACCGGAATATTATCTCGATCATCGAAAACAATGCAGCGATTTCCCTGGAATTGAAACTCCTCGCGATACATTTCCCGGAAGCTGTCCACCAGCGTGGTCTGGCAGTGGAAATACATGGCAAACTGCCCCGAGTGAGATTTGATTTGATCGATCCGGATCAGGCTGCCGCTTCGGGTTTGGCTGGTCAGGTAGCTGGGTTGGCCCCAGCGCAAGGTTTCTTCCAATTCTCCCACACCGTCCGTCGCCGCCGCGACATCGAAGATCAAGCGTCGCAAGGCCATCAAGCGATGACGCACGTGTTCCGGGTAGCCGCCAAATACGGCGGCGACGTCTGGATCACGGAAGGAGAGTAGTTTTTTCATGGTTGGCCAGGAGTACTCTTGTTAAGCAATGGATTCATCAGTGTGGCTGAATATTTGCCGGACACCACCGGGCCTGGCGCCAATGTGTCCATCAAGGTCATGTATTCGGTGCCGCTTTCCGTCGGGGTGATTTCCTGAGGCAGTAACTGTGCCAACTGTGCCAACTGTCGCCGGGTGGCGTGGTGCGCACCCAACCTGACATAAACTGCGTACATCACGGTGCCACAGGTGCATAATATTATTACGGCCAAGATCGCCACACTCCAGCGGAGCAGAGCGCTGTGATTTTTCGCAGCCAATTGCAGATACGCCATGCCGACGCGCTGTTCCTGGTACAGCACCGGTGATTGATACTGGCGACTTCCTGCAGTTACCGCCACCACGTATTGTTTCCCGAGCCGAGCTTTATCGAATGCGCCGCGTACTACACCGGTATGATCGGTTATCACCAGGTCCGCGATGCCGTGCCGTGCACTCAGGTCGCTGACGCTCAATTCCACGGCCAGCCAATCTTGCCCCAGCAACAGTGCGGCACTGTCGGCTGCAATCAGGCTGATCAATGCCGTGCCGTGGTCGTCGAGTATCTGATTAAAGGCGCGTTGCTGTTGACCGAGCAGGCTAGCTGCCAGCGGCAGCATGAGCAGCGCCGCAATGGCGCCGGCGAGGATGACCCAGGGCCAGCGAGTATCGCGAATGTTGGCGCGTACGCCGGGTGTGACACGGGTCAATGCCGCTTGGATGCGCCCCAGTTCCTGCAACAGTTGCCTGCCATCGCGAAAGCGTTTGTCCGGTGATTTGCGTAACAGTTTGTCCGCCAGTTGTTGCAGGCTCTCTGGAATGTCCATCTTCAAGCTGCTGATAGGCGCAGGATCATCGGTAACTATACGAAACATGAGCGCGGCGATAGTGTCCGCCTTGAAAGGTTTACGTCCAGTGAGCAACTCATAAAGAACAACACCGAGAGAAAACAGGTCGGAACGTCCGTCAACTGGCCGCCCCAGAATCTGTTCCGGCGACATATAGTGCGGTGTGCCTAATAGCTCACCGTGTTCGGTTTGCAGGGTGAGATTGGCGTCCTCGATGTGAGCAATACCAAAATCGGTTATGCACAGTGCGCTGTCGCCGGGATCGGTGGCGGCGTAAAGGATATTGCTGGGTTTGATGTCGCGGTGCACGATGCCGTGGTCATGCGCGTAAATCAAGGCGCGAGTCAATTGCACCATGATCTTGACCACTTCCGGAAGCGTGAAGTGTCGCTGCGACTTGATCAATCGATCCAGGGGAATGCCGTCGAGAAACTCCATGGCGATATAGGGCCGCCCTGCAGCCTCGCCAACATCGTATATGGTAACGATATTGTTGTGGGACAGATTGCCGGCGGCTTTGGCTTCGCGCAGAAAACGCGTGCGGTAGTCGGAGTCGATGCAGCGTTCCGAGTGTAAAACCTTGACTGCCAGCGTGCGCTGAATGTCGGGATCAAATGCTTTGAAGACCTTGGCCATGGCGCCGCTGCCGATTTCCTCCAACAACTGATAACGCCCGAGGGTCTGCTGCATATGATATCCGGCACCAGGCTACTTACGAAAAAGAGACTTGAAGAATTCTCCCAGCCCGCCTCGTCGTGGCGGTGGCGGACTGGTTTCCAATGGTACTGCGTCGACCGTGGATCGGGAATTCATTTCGGCCAGCTTGCCACTGCCGAAGTACTTGAAATGCGGGCCCTTCGGAGTCAGGGTAACGACATCGCCGGATACCAGCGCGGTATCGTGCAGCACGGGCTTGTGGTTGATGCTGATCAGATGCTGCAAAGTAAGATCATGGGCCCAGCATTCATTGTCGGCGAAATAAAGGTAAAGGTGCCGATCGGCCACGCGTTGGTGTGGAATGACAAAGTCGCAGTCCTCGCCGCGACCGAGAGTGATGCCCGCCAGGTCGAAGGAGCGCACGTCGGTGCCGAATTGTATAGTGAACGATCCGCCGCCGGTCAGCTTCACCGCGGACACGGTTTGCGTCATGGCGACGGATTGCGTGCCTTGTATGTCAGTGGCAGAGGTCACCTGTGGTGTCGGCCGATCGCTACTGTCCAAGGCGTAAAGAAAGCTGACTTTGGGTCCGCCCGGCGCAAAAGTGATGACATCGCCCTGTTTCAGGATAACGTTATCCATGCGCTCACCGTTCACCAGACAACCATTCTTGCTGATATTTTTCAACCAGTAGCGATTGCCCTCACGGACGATTTCCGCGTGGTCCCGGGAAACGATACGCAGACTGGCGGGATACACGACATGCGCCGTCGGCGAACGGCCAATACTGATTCGTTCCTGGTTGAATTCATCAATATCGCCCTTACGTGGTCCGGCAATGTGAACGAGCTGAATCCGTATCGCAGTCTTGAATTTTAATGTCTGATCCATGCTCACTGCCCCACCGTAGGTCCCTGTAATTAATTAAATCTTAAGTTTTCGTTGTTTTTGTTAGGGTGTACAGGGAAATGATATGTTTTTTTGTTCCTAATTACACCTTACTTTAGTTATTGTAAGCACGCGCGGCGCGTGCCTGCAGGCCAGGGTGTTTATAGATGTGCTTACGATGTATTAATTGATGAAAAAGACATTGATTATGGGCACTTTTTATCGACGTTGGCCGGCTCGATCCCGCCAGTGAGTATTGCCGGGTCCAGGGAAGCTCCATGGTCCGCCATAACTGTCGTACGTGATGATTGGGCCAAGGGATATTCCGGGCGCTGTTATTGGTGCAATGTACTGAGTTGCTCGGAGATGGTTTCCAGGTGTTTTTGGTAGGTAATAATGATAACTTCATCGTCCAACTTTAACGTACATTCCTCATCAGGCAAGATCAATTCCTGTTCGCGGTACAAGCACACCACCCGGGTCGCCTTGGGCAGTTGCAATGCCGCAAACGGCCCGGTAAGTCCTTCCTGAACCACAAAAGACATCACCCGCGCTTCGCCCTTGATCATGGCGGAAAGACTGAGCATATCCTGGCCTTCAATAAGATCCGCCAGGTAGCGGCTGGTGGTGCGATTGGGCAAGATCACGTCATGCAGTCCCAGTTCGATGGCGACATGCTCGAAATCCGGATCATCGATTTTTAAAAATACCCGCTGGCAACCGAGTGAACGTCCCACCAGCGCCGCAATCAGATTGGCCTGATCGCCACCCATGAAACAGAACAGAATATCGGTGGCTGTGGGATTCAGTTCGCGCAACAGGTCGGGGCGGGTGCCGTCGCCGTGAATAAATCCGCAGTCGAATTCTTCGGAGATGTCGGCGATTTTTTCCTTGTCGCGTTCCACGATTACGACATCGTACTTGCGCCGGATCAGTACTTGCGCCGTCATCTGGGTGAGGGAGCTGGCGCCGATGAATATGACTCGCATAATGGCGTTCCTTATGAAGGTTGCAGTTTCAGCCAGGTACGGGGATAGAGCAGTATCACCAGAGCGATGATCTCCACCCGCCCCGCCAGCATATCAAAACAAAGCACCAGCTTCAGGACATCATTGCATTGCGCGCTGATGCCGGTGGACAGGCCCACGGTGCCGGTGGCGGACACGACTTCGAACAAGGCATCCATGGCATCATAACCGGCAACCACAAATGACAACCAGCTACCGATGATCACCACCACAAAAAACGCCAGAACCATGATGGCGCGTTCGATATCGTCGGGGGTGAGCGACTCTCTGCCCAGTTTCGGTTCAATCACGGCATGCGCGGGTGTCGCCGTGCGCTGAATCGCGATTTGCAGAAGGCGCAACAGGATTAGTATGCGAAAGATTTTCATGCCACCGGCGGTGGAGCCCAGGCTGCCGCCGCCGGCCATGGCCAGTATCAGCAACAGTTTGGACGCGCCGTCCAGTTGCGCGATCTCGAAGTTGGCGAAACCCGCAGTGCTTTGCGCGGATACCGCCAGCAGCACACCGCGATCCAAAGCTTCGCGCCAGGGTAAATGCAAGGCGTGCATCATATTGTAGGAAACAAACAAGGCCACCAGAGTACTCGCCAGCAGCAGATATCGGACCTGAGCATTTCGCCATACGGTCAACGGACCGTGCCTGAACCCCTGGTGATAGATCAGTAGCGGCACGGCGCCGCACAATGAGAAGAATATGACGGCATAGCTGACATAGCCGTTATGCAGGCCGGCCAGGCTGTCATCATAAGTGGAAAAGCCGCCGGTGGAAACCGCGGTCAATGCATGCACCACGGCATCGAATCCATTGGCGCCCGCGAGCCAGATAATGATCACCGCCGTAAGCGTGAGGAAAGCATAGATCACCAGCATCTGACGTGCGATGGCATGGGTGCCGCCGATGACGTCGTCAACATGGTTTTCCAGTTGGGCGAGGCGCTTGGCAACGGCGCCGGGGCCGATCAATAACAACTGCGACAATACCACCATGCCCAGACCGCCGGTCCATTGTAACCAGGCGCGACCGAATAATACGCTGCGCGGCAGTGTTTGGCTGGTGATTTGCGTGGAGAGTCCCGTGGTGGTGACTGCGGATACGGTTTCGAACCAGGCGGCGACTGGCGGCAGATCACGCAATAATGGCAGCGTCATTACCAGGGAAGAAGTCACGAAAATGGCGGCGATGATGACCAGCGCTTCGTTGGCGCGCAAGGCGGTCACTGGCGGCAGACCTTTGAGCGCGACGCTGATCATGGCGCATATCATGCAAACAACGGCATAGGCTCCCGTATAGCGATATTCAGTGAACAACACGGATGCCGACAGCGGTACCAATGACATTACCGCCAAGGCCAGATTTAGCTGGCCGAAATATTTGCCCACCACGGCGAGGCGCACGGGCTGGGCGAGAGAGGCTATCGGTGTGGTCACCTGCGGTGATCCCTCGGGAAACGGTGATACCCCTATTATGGCAAAGTCGCGTGGTGAACGGATTGGTTCTGAAGATGTATTAAGATTTTCTTTTCTTGGTGGTGCCGATTGTTGGGTCAGGGAGGCCGGCTGCGTTTCCAGTGATATGTAGGTGTCTGATCCGTTGGCGTGGTCACCCTGCGTTCTACAACTGGCGAAAAACACAGCAGCTCACTCAGGTTGTAACCCGTGCCGCGTATTGAATGTTAACCAGGTAACGGAACGACCATGGCGCTTCAAATAGAGTTAGCAATGATTTGGCTAATCAACGGATAAGGCACCTATGTACCGTTTATATTTGATGGTTTTTATCGTGCTGATGGGCGCGTTGCAGGGCGCTTATGCGGTTGTGCCGAGTCGTGATTTTGATCATTTTACGACAGGGTTCATTCTTACCGGCAAGCATGAAGTGCTGAAATGCGCCAACTGTCATCTGAAAGGGGTGTTCAAAGGGTCGCCGCGCACCTGTGCGGGTTGTCACAACGGCGGTGTCGCCGCAGGCAAAAGCGGGCGCCATATTCGTTCCAATAATGAATGTGACGATTGTCACACCACCATGACGTTTACCAATGCGAACGTGGATCATTCTTCCGTGATGGGCAGTTGCCACGTGTGCCATAACGGCGGCACGGCGCCCGGAATGTCCCGTAACCATATTAGCGTGTCCGGTCAGGAATGTGAAAACTGTCACAGCACTATCGCCTGGCTGCCGGCGCGCTTCGATCACGGTTTGGTGACCGCCGCCTGTTCCAGTTGTCACAACGGCAAGAATGCCCGGGGTAAAGGTAATAGTCACTTAAACACGTTAATTGAATGCGATAACTGTCATACGCCTCGGGGCTGGACCCCGGCGGATTTCAATCACAGTGGCGTGGCAGGTCGTTGTAGCGCATGTCACAACGGACAATCCGCAAGCGTGACGCGCAAACCGGGCGGGCATGTCGTCACCAATCAGGAGTGTGATACCTGTCACAGTACCAATGCCTGGACTCCGGCCAATATGAATCACAAAAATATTTCAGGTGCCTGTGGCAGTTGCCATAATGGCGCCGCAGCCAAGGGTAAGGCTGGAAATCACGTTACCACCAGCGCCGACTGCGGTACTTGTCATGTGACAACCGCCTGGACACCGGCGACCTTCGATCACAGCACTGCCGGTCAGAATTGCGCGAGTTGTCACAACGGGCAACAGGCGACGGGCAAACCCGCGAATCATATTCCGGTAACCGCGGAATGCAACGCCTGCCATATCACCAGCGCCTGGCTGCCCGCGGCTTTCAGTCATGACAATATCGCCGGCAATTGCCAGAGTTGTCACAATGGCCGTCAGGCCACGGGTAAGCCGGGTAATCATCTGGCGACCAATCAGGATTGCGTGGATTGTCATAGCACCGCATCGTGGACGGTTAGTACCTTTAACCATGGCAACGCGGCCGGCCGCTGCCGGAACTGCCATAACGGCACTCAGGCAACCGGTAAACCCAATACGCATATTCCGACCTCCGCTCAATGCGAAGCTTGTCATACCACCACTGCCTGGCTGCCGGCGCGCATGGATCACACGGTGGTGAGCGGTACCTGTGCCAGTTGCCATAACGGCAGTCTAGCCACCGGCAAGTCGGGAAATCATATTGCCACCAGCCAGGACTGTGGCGATTGCCATAATACCAATGCCTGGACCGTTGGTACCTTCAATCATGCCAATGTCACCGGTACTTGCGCCAGTTGCCATAACGGCACCCAGGCCACGGGCAAAGCCGTCAACCACATCGCCACCACCGGCCAGTGTGACGCCTGTCATATGACGAACGCCTGGTTACCGGTGCGCATGGATCATTCGGTGGTCAGTACCGCCTGTAAAACTTGCCATAACGGGACCCAGGCGACGGGTAAGGCGGCAGGCCATATCAGTACTACCGCGCAATGTGATGCTTGCCATACCACCAATGCCTGGTTGCCCGCGCGCATGGATCATTCCACGGAGACCGGAACCTGTGGTGCTTGCCATAATAATGTCCAGGCCACCGGCAAGCCGGCCGCCCACATCCCCACCAACCAGGATTGCGGAGATTGCCATCTGGTGGCGGCCTGGATCCCCGCGCGTTTCGATCACAGCAATATCACCGGCACTTGTGCCACTTGCCATAACGGCCAGATGGCCACCGGTAAATCCGGCACCCATGTGCGCACCACCGCGGATTGCGTCAATTGCCACATGACCACCGCCTGGATACCGGTGAATTTCGATCATGCGTTTGTCTCCGGCACCTGCAAGAGTTGCCACAACGGCTCCACCGCCACCGGGAAACCCCCCAACCATGTGCTGACGACCGCGGATTGTGATGCGTGCCATATGAATACCGCTTGGCGGCCGGTGAATTTCGATCACAATGCAGTGACCGGCAGTTGCGGCAGTTGTCACAACGGCACTACGGCCACCGGTAAACATGCGACCCATATTTCAGTTAACGGTGATTGCGGCGCGTGCCACCGTAACACCGCCTGGATCCCGGCGACCGTCGACCACAGCTTTGTGACCGGTTCCTGCGGTAATTGTCACAACGGCACCACTGCCACCGGCAAGCCCGCCAACCACGTGCAAACCAGCGGTGATTGCGGCACCTGCCACAGCTCCACGGCCTGGTTGCCGGCGACTTTTGATCACAGCACCATTACCGGTAATTGCGTCAGTTGCCACAACGGCACGACCGCGACCGGTACCCCCAACGGCCATTTCAGCTCGGCACTGGAATGTAACAGCTGTCACGGCACCACGGCCTGGTTGCCGGCGCGCTACACCCACAGTGGCGCCGCGTACCCTGGAAACCATAACGCGCAAGTAGTTTGCAGCAGTTGCCACACCACTAACGCCAGTGCCGTGACCTGGCGCAACAGTGCCTATATCAACACCTGCGCCGGTTGCCATAGCGGCAACTACAAAACCGACCCGCACAAAAAGACGGAAACGCCGACCACTATTTGGTACTCGGTGGCGGATATGGCGGATTGTTCCGGTTCATGTCACATCTACAGCAACAACACCTTTACCACTATTAAGACCACGCGCAATTCGCACCATAAGGTCAATGGTTCCGCCTGGTAATTTACGGATCACGCCCAAGGCATCTTCAAGGATGTCTTGGGTCGTCGTATCAGATGTTCCAGAAGGGGGGGTGTAACGCCCTGCGCCCGGTTCGCGGGCGGCAACGTTTGGCAGTGTCGCATTGCTGATGCATTGTCGCAAGGCAATGATGCCCGCAAAGAATTTCAAGTCATACTCTCGGGTTCAACAGCTGTTCACGATAGCGAGCGCCGCAAATTCCGCAGTCTAATTACCCGGAGCGTCCCGCTATATATTTTCTTCATCTACCACCCGTAACTCAGGTGTCGATGCCCCGGTGCTTGATTCAACTGTGTAAGTGCGTGGAAGTTGCTCGTTCGCGTTCAGTTGAATTGTGGCCTTGACTGAATATCGGTCGTTACCAATTTTACTTACGTCTGTTATGACGAAAGAAGCGGATTGGTAGGCGGTAATCAAATGTTCGGGATAGCTGGGGTTGTCCAGCAGCCGGGATCTTTTACGCAATAAGTCGCCGCTTGTTATTATTTTAATGGTGGCGACATCTCCCGTTTTCAGCGCCTCGAAATAGGCATTGACAATATTTCTGGCATCAACGTCAGTCGCGGCTACGGATCGGGCTGGTAACGTTGCCGCTAACAGCATACAGAGCGATGCAATACCAATTAGAGCTTTCATGATCTTTATCCTTCGGTTCCGTATGGCGCCATCTTATTGGGGAACAATAACCACTATGTAATTAGAATCTGCACCAACCGCGGCTCCCTCCAGATTGCCACCCAGGGCTACCGTTCCCGACGCATAGTGAGCGCTGTAAAGCGCAAGTACCGGCGACAAGGGATCGGTGGTCGTGAGGTTGATTCCCGCGTTAACGTAACCACTGGTGGACATCCATGTTGGCAGTGATGATGCACCGGCATCGTATCCAATATATACGGTGACCGGTACGTCGACGCTAAAACTAAGGTAAGTGGCGGTATTTTTGGTCTTGTCGGCGTTGGCGCCCATGATCCACACTCCATTGGCCACGACTGCTGGAATGGAGTTCACGGTGAAACTTTCATCCACATAGTATTTGTCGCCCGTCTCCAGAATGTTTTGTTTTAAATATGGGGCGCTTGTCGACGGCGACAAATTGTGCAACGTGAATGGCATCGGGGCCGCGCTGGGCGTTATTGCGTTATGCCACATCTGGGCCATAACTTTATAACCGAGACTGTTGGGGTGCAAGTTGTCGGCAAATAAACTGAAACGGTTTTCTCCGCCACCCAGAAAATATGTGTAGAAGTCCGGCCCAATATTCCGATTCGTCAGCTCGGTCACCACAACGTTGTTGTAGGTCTTGATGTAATTCACATTCCGGCCGGCACTGGCGGGCGCGGTAAAAGGCGCGCCACCGCTACTGGAGCCGAACGCCGGCGGTGCCAGTGCCACCCACGGTAAAATGCCCTTTGCGTTAAGCCGGTCGACAATCGATTGCATATTGCCTTTGTAGGTTCCATTACATCCGGCGGCGCTGCAACCTGATCCGGAAGGAATCAAGCTGCCGGAATCGTTCGTGCCCAGCATGATCAAAGCATGGTTTGGCGCATTACCGTGGCGTTCCATGATCGAGGCAAGACGTGTGAGATCCGTATCCACCGATTCATCACCCCCGATACCTTCGTTATAAATTATCGAAGGCGTGCTGCGGGTGGTATTCAGCAACGCAGCCAGATTAGCTTCGTAACCCTGGAACCCGAGACCGCGCGGATCAAGCGTGATGTTGTCAAGCGCATAAGTGTCGCCGGATCCGTTGGTGATGCTGTCACCCACAGCGATAAAGTGGTCGCCTCGAGCGCCAACATATTGATTGGTATCGCGACCCGATTCTACGGCCAAGGCATTGTAAACTATCGCCTCCACGGTGTGATCACCCGCCGCCACACCGATAAAATCGGCCCGGTACGTCTTCCCGGACACCAAGTTGCCCGGCAGCATGGTGCTGCCATCAAGCACGAACTCAATCGATCCGGATGTCGGAAAATTGAATATCGTCGCGGTAACAGCCAGATTGCTATTGCTGGTGACGGAGTACGCTAATGGACTGCCGATGGTGACGGATGGCGTCGCATCCGGAGCTTGTATGCTTACATTGTCGAACGTAGCGTGGTCTTGGGAGTAAAGTCCAACCGTGCCCGATATCAACGCCGCATCATTGACGGCAAATATATGATCGCCATTGATTTTTATGGTGAGATTAGCGCCTTGTGCCGCAATTTCAAAATCCAGCCATTGGCCCGGTAAATAGCCTCTTGCGTTAACCGCCAGGGTGCTGAAGAGTCCCGCTTGCTTCTTCTCCAGGCGCGTGAAGCCGAAGCGGCTATTCAGGCTGACACGATAGAAATTATTGAGGTCTTTGAATCGGAATACGACACCGACGTCATCCGCCAGCCCTTGTCCATCATACCGGGCGCTCGCTCTGTATACGTAGTCGGTAAGCGTCAATCCGGACTGTAAATAGGAATAGGTGCCCAGGTGGTAGGATCCGTCAAATGAGGCTGTCGATTCAACACGTACGTTTTGCAGATATGCGCCGCCGCCCGCCGACCAATTTCCAGACGGGTTCGTTTCATCGGCTGTCGTCCAGTTCTGCGCAACAAGGTCATTAAAGTCCTCGGTATAAGGGAGCGAAATTGCCGGCACAGATTCCACCAGTGTTGCGGCGGCAAGGGTGATATTACCCGAGCCATAGTTGTCTTCGATCACGTAACGGAACACCAGGGATTGGCCGGTGGTGGCGCTGAAGTCGATGCTGATTACGCGATCGATCGCGCCCGTGGGATTGTCCACCAGGGTGCTGTAGGGAACGGCGCTGCCGTCACTGAGGCTGACGTCGACCCGGCCCCGCGCCTGCCAGGCGCCGAGATAGACCTTCAGGGTGCGCGGCGCAGCGGCGGCGGGCACGGTAAGCTGGTAACCGTTGCCGATGCCCTGAAAGTAAACTCCGGCATTGGTATTTGCCGATGCCACGGGTGTGCCGTCGGACCAGGAATATTGCACGCGAATCCCGGCGGGAGGCTGGTAACGGCTGGGCGCGAGACCACCCACCAAAGAATAGTTACTGATCTGCGGTGTCACGCCGACCTTGCGATCGAGGTCGGTGACCTTGGTGCGACCCCAGTGTGCCCAGTCGGCGCTGCCTTCGGTGGTCAAATTGACGCTGGACGGTGCCACGTTGGACGTGACGGTTAACATCCCGCCTCCCGTGGGCGCGGCAGCGACGAATATCCGGAATGTCTCCCGGGAGAACAAGCCGGCGCCATCGGTCGCGGTCACTGTGATGCTGTAGGGACTGCCTACCACATCCGCGGCTACCGGGGTCCAATTGAAAGTACCCTTGCCAGCGCCATTGTCGGTGAAGATGGCGCTGCCGGGCAGGGTGGAAGCCGACAAGGTCAACGGCGCCGGGCCGTCATCGGTAGCGGAGACCGCGAAATTCAGCAGTTGGCCTTCGGTGGCGCTCTGGTCCCCAACGGGGTTCAATGTCGGTGCCTGGTTACTTGTGCCCCCCAGAGAGGCGGCGGCAAGGGTGATATTACCCAAGCCATAGTTGTCTTCGATCACGTAACGGAACACCAGGGATTGGCCGGTGGTGGCGCTGAAGTCGATGCTGATTACGCGATCGATCGCGCCCGTGGGATTGTCCACCAGGGTGCTGTAGGGAACGGCGCTGCCGTCACTGAGGCTGACGTCGACCCGGCCCCGCGCCTGCCAGGCGCCGAGATAGACCTTCAGGGTGCGCGGCGCAGCGGCGGCGGGCACGGTAAGCTGGTAACCGTTGCCGATGCCCTGAAAGTAAACTCCGGCATTGGTATTTGCCGATGCCACGGGTGTGCCGTCGGACCAGGAATATTGCACGCGAATCCCGGCGGGAGGCTGGTAACGGCTGGGCGCGAGACCACCCACCAAAGAATAGTTACTGATCTGCGGTGTCACGCCGACCTTGCGATCGAGGTCGGTGACCTTGGTGCGTCCCCAGTGTGCCCAGTCGGCACCGCCATCGATAGTTAAATCGACGGTGCCGGGTGCGGCGGTATTCGATGCTATCAGACTTGCGGCATGGACAGGATTCGCAGCGATCAGCGCTGCCATCAACCATAACTTTAGTAAATTCTGCAGTATGCTTTGATGACGGAACTGGTGGTTTAAGCGATGAAAGGAGATTGGGTGAAAGTGTCCGAATGAAATTAAGCTACCAGATTTTATAACGTCCATGAATGATCCCACCCAAAGTCCTTGTCAAGAAGTTAGACCGATGCGTCAATTCGCCAGAAATATAACATAAAACGCTGGAAAGTATTTATAAGCTTTTTTCTTCCTGCAGGGGTGCCACATCATTATTTGCCGCCATCGACCGTGGTGTTGCTGTGACCACGACAATAATGATGTGCCGGAAATTTATCTTCTAGGGGACGTAGGGTAGGTGCGTGTTAGAGTACGTCTAACCCCCTTCGGAAATCGTATTATTGTAGAGAATTCAGGTGCATATATGAAAATATCGGTGTCCCGACGTAACCATTGGACGGCAAATGGGCGAGTGTTCCACTTGACTGCGCCGGGATGCGCCTTTTGGGAGTTACTGCACCTACCCCCGCCATAGATGCAGTAGATGGTGACGATGGTATTTTCAGGCAGATGTTCGACAGTGCGCCTGGACCTTCAGGTCTACACCCTTAGCAACAATCGATGCTCGCCGTGCCTTATACCAACGGTTGCGCCGGTTGCCTGAGCGGCAACTACCGGGCCCGAGCCCGCGAAAAAAAAGATCGAAACGCCGACCATCTGTGCGGTATGCAGCGGAAGGCGTGGCGAACCAGTGAATGTTCTTTAACCGGAGTTTTCGGCGAAATCGCACCGTTCATGGATTTTTCTTGTGCACCCGCCACGCGTCACGGCTTGTTTAAGTCACCTGGGAAAATGCGACTAATTTGCGCCTGGTAGTCACTTGCCGGCGGCATTCGCGGTTTTGTTGATGTCTATTTTATTGGTATCCCAGCCAAATGCGAGTAATAACAATTGATCCAGCCCGGTATACTGACTGGCGTCGACCTGGTGAAACACCACCGCGTTACGGCTGAAGCGGTCGAAAATACGGGCCGCCACTTTCATGGCCGCGGGATCCGTGAGCAAAGCGATCAACGCTTTGCGTTGCTCCGGCGTTATTTTTTGATTGACCGTAATCGCATCATTGGGTGCCACCGTGCTCGTATAAATAATCTTATAATTGGCGCGTTCCGCATCCGACATTTTGTAAAAGCGTTTGTCGCGCAATACGGCCGCGGCACACTCACCCGCGGTAAAGTCGGATAACACCCGCTCTTCGCCACGCACCAGGCGCAGTTGCGGCTCGACGGCGCGTTCATAGTAATTTCGCAATAACATGAGAGTGCCAAGCTGCGGTGTCATTTGCGCGCACACCGTCGCGTAAATCAGGTCATGCAGAGAATTGAAATTGGTTTGGGTCTTGGGCGCCACCACCAGAAACTGCAGGTTCTCGGGCAAGTTGACCAGTATGGTGTGATGAAGATTGGTGACACGCCATTGCGCGAAATGCGGACCGTCGAACACAATATCATAGTTTCCTTTCTGCATATTTACCGAATAGTCGAGGAAACCGCGAGGATAGGCGTATCGCACTTGCTCGCCGATCACTGCGCTCATGGATTGCGCCAGAGGTTCATAGGTCGCGCGCTCCTCGGCTTCAGAACCGCGAGGCGGCGCACTGAAGATTAGTTCGGCGTAAGCATTGACGTTGACGAAAAAAAGCGCGGTTGTGAACATCAGAACTTTGAACTTATACATCTTGTTGCCCCATCTATACCCTGCATGGTGAATACCGCGATCACGCCAGATCAATTCCTGATTTCAACCTATAGATCTTACTTTGATAGCGTTTCAAAAGGTTGATTTAGAGGTTTTTTCAGGACTTTTAACATAACGCGTCCCTGACACAGAAAACAAACCAATATTCCTGCCTGCATAGAGCTTACCTTACTCCTGGAAAAAATCGCATCAAATTCGATCATGGCGCGCCACAACCGGTCCCGCTAAGTGACTAAAACGGCAAATTTCGTCAGTCGTGGCGCTGACGTCAGTCCAAAGTCGATTTCCTTCGCGGTGCCGAAACGCCCTGGCAGGCACACCACGCAGCGGACAATCGTTAAAATTTGCGATTGCCAGGACGGCCTATGCTGTGACGCCGGAAATAATACTGCTGCCCAGTGATGACCGCCTCGGTAAACATGCTGTTGGTACCCATGCACAATCACGCTCTACGGTCGCCCACAGGTAATCAACTACCGCGAGTAGTACGGGGGGCAATGTCGCTGTCCTGGCTGGCGTCAGCTTTCCTGCGCGCTCAGTGGCGTTCAAGATTTACTCCACCTTAAGAAATCCAGGATAAGTCCCTGCAATATCGATGAAATAATCGCGCATGCTCGGCCTGCAGTGTTAATTCAATGATTTCACGAGGGCCGTGCGGCGCAGGCATAAGTTATTTGATGTGAACATGGGACACATGATAAATTTGTTGATAAATCCACACGATTGCCGTTTTCGGCGCAGGACAGGGACTCGTCAAGATACTCAAGCCTCGAATTTTATCTTTACTCGTGAGTAGTCATGGAAAATGATAAGGAAATCCGTCGCATTAAAAAGTTTACTTCTTGTCGGTTTGATTGTTTTATCCCACAAAATAACCGGCGCCAGTTCCCCTGACCGTTTCGACGCCGCACTCTTGAACGATTGGCAAGTATTTCGTCAGGAATACGGTATTGACCGCTTTGGTATCGATGGCTACTTTGTCCGAGCCGCACGCCATGGATATGGACTGGTTAATAGAACCTACGATTTCGCATGGCGGTTTACCCGTAAAACCTCCGCGGATGCGCAGAATTCCTGTGGCGCCTGCCATACCCCGGAAGACCTTGCTTATGCGTTTGTATCCTCCGACCGATTCGATTCAAAACTGAACAAGCGGATTTCCTTTGAGGAACGTGTAATGCGGTGCTATGTCAAGCGCTTGGACGGTTTTGTGCCGACCATCTATGATCCTGCGATTAGAGATATCCGAATTTTTGCCCGTGTGGTGGCAAATAACATGGGACTTACCGAAGGAGCGTATGCAAAGGAAAGCCTTCCATGATTCATCTGCTGGGAAAACTCTCCATTGTCTATCTGATATTGTATGCACTTGCTGTACTGTACAATATTGCTGAAAACAAGCATGAAGAGCGCGAGGCGACCCGAAAGTCGGAGGTCACTTTGACCGCCAACTGCCAACGCAAACTGGAGGCTTACGCCTTGCGGTCCGGGACGGTCTACGCGTCTCCCTACATTAAAGCCCGTGACGGGCGCGCCGATTTGCAACGGGGTTACACGGAAGAGGACGTACGTGCGATCCAGCGCGGTTGTAATATCATTGACGATCTTCTTGGACAGGATGCCGACTCTTCGCTGGCGCGCTGGAATGCCTCGCGTTATATACGGGGGAGCCATACCAGTTGTAGCCATTGCCATCAGGGTATTGGGGATAAGCAGGATGCCGCGGGTCATCGTTTAGTGGGATCACTGAGCATGGGAGCCGCATGGGTTAACGGCGGCGACGGCTACGACCGATTTACCGGGATGCTGCTGCCGTTTGAATTACGCCAGATGCAATGCTTCATCAATTCATCCAACGGTTTCAAGCCAAATATCTCAGATGACTTGATTCGAGATATCACTGCTTACAGCCGTTTCCTTTCAGGTGCTTTGGGCTTGAAAATTCAGGAGCGATATCCTGAACAGGGCATAGACGAAATCCCGGTTTCAATGACATTAAAACGTGGTGATGATTACGTTCGTGGAGCGGCACTGTTCAAGCACAAATGTTCCCGTTGCCACGGTGGCCGCGGTGAGGGAACCGTCCGCGACAACCGGGTCATTTATCCCGCGGTGGCAGGGCCGAATTCGTTCAACCGACAGTCGAGAAATAATTTCCGCTTTGTGTCGACCATATTGCCCGGGTTTATTTGCCGTAATATGCCCCTTGGTGAAGAAGGCACCTTGAGTAATCAGGATTGTCGGGATATCGCCTCGTATATCAGCAATTTGCCACGCCCCGCAGGCGACCGGGAAGGTCCGCTTGCCGCGAGCTGGCAACAGGTAATGATGGTGACAATGCCGAAACTTATCGATCTGTTCAATCGTAATTCAGATCTGCCCGGTGATGAGGCAGCGATGGCGACATCGTTGGTAAAGCGCGGTGAATAAGCAGTGGAAGATACTTGATCGAAATATTCTGACCAATGAGTTGTTGGTCGGCCTGACGCTGGCGATTGTCGTGCTACCGCAAGCCATTGCATTTTCAACCACGCTGGCCGGGTTACCGCCCTATTTCGGTATTTATGCCGCGATTTGGGGCGTGCTGTTCACTGCGCTGTTGAATCCTTCGAAGGTGTTTCACGGTGGTCCCAACAGCACGTTGTCGGCGGTTATGGGCGTCACTCTGGTTCCGGTCGCGCCGCAGTTCGGATCGGACTACATCGGCTATGCTCTTACTTTGGTGCTGATGGCGGGTCTGGTGCAACTTTTGTTCGTCATAATTCGTCCGATTGCGAAGCTGCTGGATTTAATGAGTGAAGCGGTAATCAATGGAATGATCTGTGGCATCGGATTATTTCTCATATTTAAATCGTTGGCGGCGTTTGGCGGGTTGCCAATCAATACACAGGTAGAATGGCCGCTTTGGATCGCATGGCAAACATTATTATCGGTGCTGGAAATAGGTAATATCTATGCAATACAAATAGGCATGGTAACGCTGGCAGCGTCGATTGTGGTGCGCGCTGTTCCCATCGTCAAGAATTGGGGAATTCTCGTCGGTATCATCGCCGGCACGGTTTACTCCGAAACTATCAACAAAACATACGGTCTGGAAAATACGCTGATTGAACAAACCGCGGATTTTTCGGCCATCGGCTTCGTTTTTCCCTCAATGCCTCTATTCACCCAGGAAGCCCTGCCGGACATTATCAATATCATGCCGGGAGCGGTGACCCTGGCGATGTTGGGTCTGTTTCAGACGGTGGCGGCAATGCGGCGTATTAATAGAAAAATGGGACAGCATGTGAGTAGCGATGAAGGTATTGCCGCTGATGCGATTTCAAACTGCTTATTGCCGTTTTTGTCATCCCTGCCGACGTGCGCTTCTTTTAACAGAATGTGGTTGATGTATTCGATGGGAGTTCGCACGCGCATGGTGGCGGTAACTTCGGCCGTTTTTCTTTTATCCTTTGTACTGTTGTTTTCCGAGTGGATTGCCATCATTCCGATACCCGCCATGGCGGCGGTGATTATGTTGGTTGGCGCGAACATGATCAAGTGGTCTGATATTCGGCCTCATTTTTCAAACTGGCCTGAAGCGATAATTTTCAGCGCGGCCTTCGCTTCCGTGCATATACTTGGCTTGTTTGGCGCAGTCGTTACAGGTTCTATTTTGGCCCTGTTGCATTTCAAATGGCATAAGTTGCACCCGGAGACCACGCTTGAAAATGGGGTCTTGAAAATTCGTGGCAGCCTCTATTACGGCTCGCTGCCGTATATCGAACAAGCGATCAAGGAAGCGCTCGATCAACGCGTGTTGATTCGAGTGGATCTGAAGGCAACTACTTATATCGATGCCGAAGCCAAACGATGGTTGGCCGACATGGAAGACAGCAAACTGATGGTTGTAATGCGCTGATCGACATCTGATTCCGATCACGGCATGACATAACCGGTTCCGCCAATGGTCACCAATTCCTGACCGATCTTGTGGCCCGTGCCCACCGCCATTGAGCGCGTCCGCCGATCCACGGTACCTATACAAACTATTGACCTACACCGAAAATGTTATTAGTGTTGGGCAGTTCATCAGCAATAAATGAAGTGGTAGTGGTAGTTTGACCGAACCTGAATGTGCCTTCAGACGTTATTACTGTCCCGCCGGAATCCATCAACAATTTTCAAAATCCACCGATAAATATTCGAGCGTTAACTTTCCACCTGTGACTGGCATGACGCGCGGGTATTTGACGCCGCAGGGCTTTTTGCGCCAAATAATTGGCGACCAAAGACCCGGCTATTGATAATTGTGACACCCATAGGAGAACAGATTTGTGTTTGCATTTTTAATGGCGATGACCATTGCCACTGGTAGTAATACTTTCTGGGGGGATATCGGCATTGGCGCATATCCCGGTGAATCTTATAAAGTTGCCCCGAATGGCCTGACCTATAAACCCATGTTTCGGATCGTGGCCGATGTCAACGTCGGCAATCAGAATACCTATTTGTTTGCCAAATCAGCTTATTATGCGGAAAAACCTCAGCCTGGCGTCACCACCAACAAGAGTCAGGGACAATTCGATTTTACCAAACGCCAATACGACTTCGATATCGGTCTGGCGCATAGCATCCTGCCGCAGACCGAGCTGAGATTTTGGGCGTATTCGCAAAGTAATATCAATCGCGGCAATGACCTCAACGAACCTTATGGATTTAAAGACGGCGCCGTCGTTGCGGCACGCCATTACTTTGCCAGGTCATTGTGGGTGGGGCAGTGGGAAACAGGCTATTATCTGACAAAGGAGCTTTCCGACAATGATGGCAATGCTTACCAGCCGGGCCTATTCAGCGAAGTCACGCTTTCGGAAACGATTGGCTATGGCATTCAAGGCTTCGTCGGCGGGCGGGCGATCCTTGAAAAAAGATCCGGTATTCAGCAGCTAGACACGCGTATCGGTCTCAAGCGTGTTACCAACAGAGAAAATAATAATTCCGATGTGGTGCTCGCATTTGAACGGGATTTTGGCTTTCAGCAGACTGCGGAATTAAACCGCGTTCTGCTGGAATACCGCTTGCCATTCCATGGCTATTAATGCCCATCACGGATCCTGTGACGTGTAAAAAATTAATTATAGTGAATGAAATGGTGTCGGTGCCTATCGCGCCGGCGCCACACGCCGCACCGTGCACAACATGAACATGTCTTAATATAGATACACCTGCGCATCTCACGGATGGACATGGGTCTGTTTCCTTGATCTACTGCTAAAGCACGCGAACCGATCGCTGTCGCTCGCCTATATCCACTTACAGATGGGTAATCCGGCATGAGTGTTATACACAGTACACTTCCATTTCATACGCAATATACCGGTCTTATTCCCAAGACTGCCGGCCTGGTGGCGGCGGTTGCCGCATGGCTGTTGTTCAAGGCCTGGTTGCTTTGGATTACTGATGTTCAGTTGCATTATGATGAAGCTCAGTACTGGGAATGGTCTCAGCACCTGGATTGGGGCTACTACTCCAAAGGGCCGTTACTGGCTTGGTTGATTGCCTTGTCAGAACATTTCTTTGGGAAGGGGGAATGGCAGGTCCGTTTATTCAGCTGGCTTGCGCACGGCGGATTCCTGTGCATGATCTATTATTTCACCCGTTCCATATTTCGCAGCAATAGCGCGGCTGGCTGGGCCGTGGTGATTGCCGCTACGACCCCTGTTTACTTTATCCTGGGTTCGGTGATGACCACCGACAATTTCCTGTTGCTGTTCTGGACTTGGGCCTTGTGGGCGATTTACCGGGCCTTGGTGCAGGGAGCAAACCGGGCCTGGTATGAGGCAGGTATTGCCGTGGGACTGGGAGCATTGACGAAATTGACCATCGGCCTGCTGCCGGTTGCGGTATTCATAGTCATGTCTGCGCGCGGGGACTTGCGGCCTCAACTGCGCAATCGACATTTATGGTTGGGTGTGCTGTTGGCGTTACTGTGCGTGAGTCCGATGCTCATCTGGAATTACCATCATGATTGGGTATTGTTTCGACATGAAGGTCGGCGTCTGCTGGAGGCTGCGTACGCCTTCAGTTCGTTCGGCACATTTATTCTCGGCCAAGCGTTGGCGTTGTCTCCAATTATTGCCATAACAGCGGCTGTTACCTTGTATCGCCGTCCCGCGGCACCCGAGCTGTTCTTAGTGTGGGGGGTTTCCACGCTGCTGCTGTTATTTTTTCTGCTGAAAGCTTTCAGCACGGAGTTGGAGGTAAATTGGCCGGCACCGATCTACATCGGTTGGATTGTATTGTTTGCCGGCATGATCCAGCAACGTCACGAAACGTTCAGGTTAGTGGTGGCCGGGGGCGTGGTGCTTTCCGCATTGTTGCTGGCGGTGGTGTATTTTCCGGGCAGTGTAGGTATTTCGCACCGTGATCTCGTGCCGGTGCGCAACGTCATGAGCTGGCGTGAACCCATCCAAAAACTCTACGCGTCCACTTCGAGAGTGGATTTTATCGTAGTGGAAAACTATCCGTTGGCGGCGGAGTTGGCATTTTACTGGCCGGCACAAGTACCGGTCTATGTTGCCGGAGGACGCCACCGGCGCTTCAATCAACATGATCTTTGGCCGGGGATGGATCAAGAGGCGGGGAATACCGGTTTGTTTATTGGTCTGGACGGTAAGGTACCGCCATTGTTGGCGGATGCTTTTGCGGGATGTCAGTCTTTGCCGCCGGTAGTTGCCGCGGACGCTGGTGAATGGATGCGGGTGCTGCACGCACAATTATGTAATCGCTATATTCCCATTGACTGGCCGCAACCTGATCGTTATTGATAATGATGCGTCTGCGCCTTGCGTCTTTGTAATGGCCGATCCCGACCGCTTATCTCAGATGCACCAGAAGGTGACGTCCTGGGTTTCGAGGAAGGCGCGGGCATTGGTGCCTTCCAGCATGGCGAAAGTGGCCAGCATGCCCGCTTCGATGCAAGTGCGGGCGAGCACTGTGACGGAGCGCGGCGCGTCGGGAACCGGCCAGCCGTTACGCGGATCGAGAATGTGACTGTAGCGCACGCCGTCTTTCAGCAGAAACCGGCGCGCATCGCCGCTGGTGGCGACACCGCCGCGCTTGATGTGGATCTCGCCCACACTGCGTTGACCGGTGGCGCCGGGATCGTCGACGCCGATACACCAGTGGCTGCCGTCCTGACGCGGGCCCTGTACGAACAGGTCACCGCCGAGATTGACGACGAAGGACTGGTCGGTACGTTTCTGGAGCAATTGCGCGATTCGATCGACGGCGTATTCCTTGCCGATGCCGCCCAGATCGATTTCCATGCCTGGCTGCAGACGCAGCACCGGATTATGCCAGGACACCCGGGACCAGCCGACACGCGCCAGTAAGGTCGCCACCGTGCTTGGCGTTGGCAACCGGTCACTGCCGTCAAACCGCCAGGCGGCACGTAACACGCCCGAGGTAATATCAAATTTGCCATCGCTCAGGCGATAACATTCGGCAGCATAGTCCAGCAGGCGCGCGGTTTCCTCGTCGACGCTGATGGGACCACCAGCGCTGGTATTGATGCGATGTATTACATTGTCATCACGGTAGCGGGAAAATTTCCGCTCAATGCGCTGGGCTTCCTCCCAGGCGATGCGGGTAAGCCGTGCCGCCGGTTCACGATCCACGGCGTCGACCAGAATCTCGCAGGGGCATGCCATGGCGCTGAACTTTCCAGCCCAATAGCCCTGGCGTTGCTCCAGCAGAATGTCGGACATGGTCAGAACTGGTAGCTGATGCCCAGTTGCGTGTAGATGGCGCTGAGCGTCGGAAACAAGTCGAAATTGCTCTGATTGCCGACGGCGTCACTCGGGTGGCTGTTACCGGTCTGGCGATAACGTGCCAGACGCAGATAAATTTCGTTGTTGGCGCCCAATCCGTAAGCGGCACGTATGCCGAGAGTGCGTCCGGTGAATTCGCCCAGGCGCTGGTCGGCGCTGACATAACGTATGGACTCGCCCTGGCGGTAGCTGTGCCGGTAAAATCTGGCGGCGCTCTGTTGGTAGTAGCGTACATACGGGCGTAGGTACAGGCCATCGGTTATCACAAACTGATAGGCCAGATCAGCGGTATGGGATGCGATATCCCAATCGTCCCAGAAATAGCGATAGGACAGTTGCAGAGTATCGTGCTGGAAACCCCAGGCCAGTTTGGCAAAGAGGGATTGCCAGGTATGATTGTCCGGGCGACTTTCGTACAAGTGGAGCACCGGGGAGCCGGTATTATCCACCACCGATACGACTTTATAGGGGTCGGTAAGATAACCGCTGGCACGGGTGTAACTATAGTTTGCCTGCACCAGCGTTTGTTGACTCAGCAACTGCGTGACGCCGATCAGACCGCTGCTGATTTCCTTGTCAATCTTATAACCGGAAAATGCCTGGAAGATATTGTCTTCACCTTCGGATTCGCCTTCTTCGTCACCGCCACCGCCACCGCCACCGCACGAGCTGATCGAGGTCAACGCTACCGGTTTGCCGGAGGCCGGCGCCACATGATCGCCGTCAAAGCCCAGACTCAGGGTCAACGTCGTATTCTTGTTATTGAAATCGAACAGCGTGCTGCCGCTGATGCCCAGGGAAGCGTAGTCGGTCTCACCTGAGATGTGACCGTTAAGTTGCGTGCGCACCATGCGGCTCAGGGGTTTGTCCCAACCCAGGCTCAAGGATCCCCTGGCATCGGAGAAGCGGCGCGTGGGCTGGCTGTTGGCCGCTGCCGTGTAGGTGCTGCCGCAGGATGGGGTGGTGAAGGTTTGGGCGAAGCTGGCGGGTGCCGCGCCTGTGGGCGTGGCGCCGGACAGAGAATCATAGACCAACTGCAGACTTACGAATTCATCGTCACCGAGATCCTTGCGGGCAATCATCATCGGTTCAAAGACGCTGACCCGATCTTTTTCCGCATAGAAGAGCATGGCGCTGTCGGTCTGCCAACCCGTGCCGCCGCCGGCGGCCAGAGCATCATGGCCCAATAATGAACAGGTCGCCAGCGATAACGCGTGAGATATGGAAGTCTGTCGTTTCAATTACAGCCACAGCCTCCACCGCCTACTCCCTGTCCACCGGAAGAGGCTTCCTTGCTGAAGTAAATATGTTCATCCAACGCATGATCGACGGGATAGGGCACCAGTTGCATGCTGGGCCGGGACAAGCGCCCGCGCTCCCACGGTGCGACCGGCTGCAGACTGCAGCTGGAAATAAAAATGGCCGTACCGAGGCACAGCCAGAATTTGGGTAAAAAAATTCTGCAAAGCACTCTTTACTACTTCTCCGCAAGGGCGCTGACGATCAAGTTCTCCAGCTCTTTTTTGTCGTCTTGCCGGAACCCGATGTGTGTTTTCTGAATATTGCCTTTGCGGTCAATGATGAACGATGTAGGCATGCCCATCAAGTTATATTTTTTCGCGGTATTGCCGCCTGGATCATAAGCGATGGTGAAATCCGCTGGATTCTGTTTCAGGAATTGGGTGATGGGATCCCGATCCTGATCGAGGTTAACCGCGATGACCTTCAAGCCCTGTTTTTCGTACTTGCGGTGCATTTCATTCATCCAGGGAAACGACTTGCGGCAGGGGGCGCACCAGGATGCCCAGAAATCCAGATATACGACCTGACCCTTTAGACGATCCAGGTTCACGACACCCGCTTCGCTGGGTAATTTGAAGCCGGGAGCGGAATCCGCCAATGCGGTACTCATCAACAGGCCTAGTACAAGAAAGGGAAGAAAAGTTTTCAGTTTTTTTATCATTGGAACACCCGTGATCTCTCTGTTGGCAATCGGTCCGAACGGCAGCTGTTTTCCATAGTAGCGACAAATGTGCCGCGAAGAGTATCCACTCGTGATGGAATTGTGACCTGTTTGTGGAAAATAGCTCATAGACCCCAAAATGTTGCAGCTTTAACTACATATCAGGGTCCTGTATTGTACCAAATGCATATTTTAAGTCACTTTTTTATCCATCAAACTTATAAGAAAACGGTGCCACCATGCTTATAAAAATCCGCAAAGACAACGCTATCCTTGCCTCTGAGATCACCGATAAATCCGTGTATCAAGACCGCCGCCAATTCATCAAGGCTTCAGGCACACTGGCCCTGGCCGGTGCCGCCAGCCTTGCCGGCATAGGCGCCCTCAGCGTCAGCCGGGAAGCGCGGGCGGGCAAAAAAATTTCCGGATACAAAGAGCGCGCTTATGTCACCGATGAACCGTTAACACCCATTGAGGATGTTACGCATTACAACAATTTTTACGAATTTTCCACGGATAAAGAAGGTCCCGCGGTAATGGCACGGGCCTTTAATCCCCATCCCTGGAGTATCAAGGTGGAGGGGGAGGTGGGGAAGCCCGGAACCTATCAGTTAGAGGACTTTATCAAGCCCCACACCTTGGAGGAACGTATTTACCGGTTTCGCTGTGTCGAGGCTTGGTCCATGGTCATTCCCTGGGTAGGCATCCCCCTGGCCAATGTCATTAAGCGCTTTGAGCCAACATCCAAGGCTAAGTATGTGGAAATGGTCACTCTTTATGATCCGCAGCGCATGCCAGGTCAGCAGCGAGCCGTGCTGAATTGGCCCTATGTGGAGGGACTGCGCATCGATGAAGCCATGCACCCATTGACCATGTTAGCGGTAGGGTTGTATGGCGAGGAATTACCGAATCAGAACGGGGCGCCCTTACGCCTGGTCGTGCCCTGGAAATATGGATTCAAGAACATTAAATCCATCGTGACCCTGCGCTTTACCGCACAAGAGCCGAAGAATACATGGCAGGTGACGAATGCCAGGGAATACGGTTTTTATGCCAATGTGAATCCTGAGGTGGATCATCCCCGATGGAGCCAGGCGCGGGAGCGGCGCATTGGCGAATTTCTCAAGCGCAAAACGGTGATGTTTAATGGCTACGCGGATGAGGTGGCGGGATTATACGCGGGCATGAATTTGCATAAGTTCTTCTAACAGGTCGGGAATTACCGAGACGTGAATGCGACGTATTTTGCAGACTAATGCCTTGCCGAAAGCGATTGTTTTTGTGCTATGCCTGGTGCCGCTGGGATTACTGCTCTGGGACGGATGGCATGGGCAATTGGGAGCCAACCCAATTGAAAAAATCATGCGGCGCACCGGCGACTGGGTGTTGTATTTCCTGCTGTTGACGCTGACGATGACGCCGCTGCGCAAGACCAGCGCATGGCGCTGGCCGTTGCGCTATCGCCGTCTGTTGGGATTGTTCGCGTTTTTCTATGTGATATTGCATTTTCTTAACTACCTGGTCCTGGACCAGTTTTTCGCCTGGGACGAAATCGTCAAAGATATTGTCAAACGTCCCTACATTACCGTGGGTTTCACCGCCTTGCTGCTGCTGATTCCCTTGGCGGTGACCTCCACCGATAACATGATGCGACGTCTGGGGCGAGATTGGAAAAAGCTGCACAGCCTGGTGTACATCATCGGCGTGCTGGCGATCCTGCATTATCTGTGGTTGGTGAAAGCGGATAATCGTACGCCCTTGATTTATGGCGCGCTACTCCTGCTGTTACTATTGTTCCGTACCCCTTGGTTTGATCGGTTGTGGAAGTTGCGCCGGTTCCAGGCTGGCGGGCAGACAGTCGCGGACCGTCGGTTATGAATCGTCGGTCAGTGGTTGCACCAGCACCCAGGGTTTTACCACTACCGCCCAGAACTGCCTGTTGGCGTCCTGCCACTCTTTGGCCTGGTCATCGCTGACATTGGCGACCTGGCCGTGGTCCATCCACTGCTGTACCTGGGAAATGTCGTCGCGCGCGCAGCTCAAGGCGACAGCCACCAAGTCGAGCTCCGGAGCGACATAAATCAGCCGGCCGCCGGCAAATTGGGTTTGCAGTTCGGACCATTGAATACGGGCGGTTTCAAGGTTGAGTTTGTCACGTTCGACGTCAGGCATGAATATTCCAAAATGATGGGATAAGCGTGGAGCTGGCGTCGGCGCGGCACCTGGATCCCGGGTGTCGCGACCTGCCAGCTTACATCAATCAGCCGACCCCAGTAGCGGGTTGGGGAGGGTCTGGCCATAGGGGATTTTAACACTGATTCGCTGCCGGTGGGCAGTCACTCGCTGGTGCTGTCGGTGCCGCATGATGCTGGTGTTGCGCCGGGCATGTTACTGCATCTGTGCGCTGGCGGCGAAAGCCTTGGCCGGTATGCCACCCAGGGTTAGCAGGGTCAATCCTTTGATGCCGGGAACGAATTTCCGTTTTTGCTCTGGACCGACGCGGATCAACATACCGGGACCCACCTGCCAATTGTAACCGTTGGCCTGGATCACCCCATGACCATCCAATACCAGGTACACCTCTTCCTGACCCGAATGTTTATGATCATGTTCCTGATACCCCAGCCAGTTTGGCGGCATCTTTATGATATTCATGTCCCACGCGGATATTCCCATGCTTTTACCCGCGAAGTAGATTTGCTGTTCATTCGAGAACTCGCCCTCATATTTATCGAGTTCAAAAAAATGTTTGATGAGTATGTCTGTCATATCCTGCTCCTTGATGCTATCCCGCATGGTGTTGATGTTCCCGGTGTTTGGGAATGACAACTCCTCGGGGGTTCTGCCCGTCCCAGGTAGTTACTGGTCCTGTGGTCCGTAGATCCAAAGGCTAGTCCGGGTACCTTTAGCGGACATTAACGAATTTTGAATACAATATTCATCACAGTCGTATACCGGACAAATAAATCAGTATTGATATTCCGGTCATGGTTTTGAGTGGTGCAGGAGAATGGCGGAAATTTTCGTGTCATGTTTTGGCTCTGATACTGTTTTATTAATGGTGTTTGAGGTATCGGCAGGCAGCAGAACCTTAAATCGGGTGCCGCAACCAGGAGTGCTTTGGACGCTGATCGTGCCCCCCATGAATTCGCACAGCGTGCGGGAAATGGCCAGTCCCAGACCCGTGCCGCCATAAGTGCTGCCGATTGCCGCTTCGGCTTGGGTATATTCCTGAAAGAGTTTTTGCACCTGGGCTTCGGTCATGCCGATGCCCGTATCCTCCACCTGGCAACAAATCAGATCCCCGGCGACATCAGTCAGTCGGTGGATCTTCAGCGTTACCGTGCCTTGTTCCGAAAATTTCGCCGCGTTGCTCAGCAGATTAAGCAGGATTTGACGCACGCGCTTTTCATCAGAGTGCATCATGCCAATGTCGGCAGCATATTCTGTCCGCAAGGTATTTTGCCTTTGTTGCATTAACGGTGTGATGGTTTCTTGAATGGTATCGACCATGGCGTCAATAGCAAAGAATTGAATATCCAGCTCCATGCGGCCGGCGGAGATTTTTGACAGGTCCAATACTTCATTTACCAGGGCCAGTAAATGGTAGCCTGCGTTTCGGATATTGGTCACATCCTTCACGACTTGGGTGTAACCCTGGTTACCGGCATCGTCAAGAATGATATCGCTGTAACCGATGATGGAGTTCAATGGAGTCCTGAGCTCATGGCTCATACGCGCCAGAAATTCGGACTTGCTGCGATTTACCTGCTGGTTCGTCGCCTGTTGTTGCCGTTGCAAATAAATCATCACCAGCAGTCCGCAGGTTATCGTGCCAACGAACATGATGGCGATAACCAGGAGATACAATTCCATGTGAACTTGGGGCAATCCCCAGAATGTGTCGTTTGGCGTGCTGGTCCACAGCTGCCATCTGCCGCTGTAATCAACCACGGGGAGCGGCAATACCTCGGAATATATCAGTGCCGGATCACTAACACCGCGCACTGCGAAATCCCGTGATTGCAGCGTGACTAATGACTTGGATTTGGCCACCACGTAGTGGTGGTCGGCACTGACCAGCATGTAGCTGTCACTGTCGAGAAAACTGCGCAGTACATTGGTCAGCAGGATACCGCTGACCATCCCTTTGATAGCGCCGTGGAGATCATAAAACGGTAACGAATAAACGATACCGGAACGGTCGGCATCGTCGAAATGTTTTGGAGATACCAGTGAATTGTCGCAGGTAATGATTTCTTCGCCCGCCAGTGCCGGATAGGCGAGTTCCGCGACGGTTCTTTCATCGGGAAAGTTACTGGCGAACCAGGCCATATGCCGATGCATGAGACGGTACTCGTAACTTTCAATTTCCGGAAGCACGATTGAGTTTGCGGAATCGTCATCATTGACGGCGGTGCGGCCCACGATAAATTCGTCGAAGGTATAGAGTGGCGTTGATAACCTGCCGGTATGCGGGTCGCGATGATTCGGATCGAAATCACGAGCTACCAGGTATACCTCGGACAGGCGTATGTTGCTGTAAAGGTTATTGTAGATTTCCTGAATGGTTTCGATGGTATTGGGGTCCACATGGCCGGATTCGAGATCGAGGCGTCGGGTGCCCGGTAGTCGGGCGATGGTTCGCAGTCCTTGATAGAGCTGGGTTAAGCGGTTGGTGATGGCTTGTGCGTTGAGTGCCGCTTTGTGTTTTTCCGCGGCATAAAACTCCTTCTGATATTCACCAATGACATACCGACATTGAATTATCAGACCCAGAATGAAGATAACAGCGGTCGCGAGGATGATGCCGCCGGGTAAGCCTACCCCTGACAATCCGCGACGTATCGAAACAAATGTGGTGCTTAATGTCATTACATTATGTAGCAACTTTGTCGAAAACCAGACAAACTTAACGAGTTAGTCTTCCAGGCTATTATCGGAAAAATAAATTCCCTCCATAGGGGATTGTATAAATATTGTTGAATATAATTGTCAGGTATACCGATGAAAATCGGCTCGGGGGTGCGGGATATGGTAACTTATTGTTCAACAAGGGTAATTAAGGGGGCGGGCATAACTGCTGACCCTGACAGAAAGGGGTGTCGGGTTAACGATGGAGCTTGCCAAACGCTGGGCCGCGGTGTTCAAACATGAGCGGACCGGGCACGAAGCCGGCTGAAATCCATACCCACATGGTACAGGCAGGGAACCAACAGCAGGGTCAGGGGTGTGGCGAACAGTAAACCCCAGCCCAACGCCAGGGCCATGGGGCTCATGTACGGATCAGAGCCGCCGATGCCGTAGGCCAGCGGTAACAATCCGGCGACAGTGGACATGGTGGTAATAACGATGGCGCGCAAGCGATCCGCGGCGCCTGTGGCAATCAGGTCGGTGATCGTCGCGGCTGCATGGCGCTGACGCAAGGCGTTGACATGACTGACCAGAACCAGAGAATCGTTGACCACGACGCCAGCCAGTCCGATGATACCGGTCATGGCCAGGAAACCCAGTGGTTCGCCGTGGATGAAGAATCCCACAATGACACCGACGATGCCGAAGGGGATTGCGGTCATCACCAGCAAGGGTTGCCACAGGGAATCGAACAACAGCACCAACAGAAAATAGATGCCGATGGCGGCGATCGCCAGAATAACAAATAATTGGGTCAGGGATTTCGCACTTTCCTCGGCTTCACCTCCCATCTCCAGACGGATACCGGGATAGTCCCGGTTGACATCAAAATGTTTTGTGACCGCTTCGGAAATTTTCAGGGGTGTGGTGATCGCGGTGTCGATATCCCCCGTGATCACGATCGTGCGTACGCCTTTGTAATGTACATAGGTTGCCGGTCCCGGGGCATTTTCGAATTTAGCCACCAAGCCCAGCGGTGTGAGCAAACCGTTGCTGTTAGGTAGCTGCAGGTCCCGCAGGTTGTCGGGATGCTTGCGCACCGCGGTGGAGAATATCACCCGGAAATCGACGTCTTCCTCGCCATAGCGCACATTGGTTACCACTTCACCGTCATAAGCGATGCGAACGTTGCGGGCAACGTCGGCCACGCTAATGCCTACGCGCGACAATTTCTCATAATCGAGCTTGATCAAAAGCTGTTGTTTGCCGGGTTTGTCATCCCGATCGATATCCTTGGCGCCATGGAACGCCCGTAAAAAATCGCTTAGATCGTCCGCCAGCTTCTTGCGTAGCGCGTCATCGGAACCGATGACACGCATCGTGATGGGACGTCCCACCGGTGGACCGCCGGCATCGACGATGTAAGTGACTTTTTCAAGGCCTGCGAGTTTGCCGGTTTGCAGGCGCAGTTGCTCGATGATGGCGTCGGCACTGCGTGTCCGGGCGGCGAAGGGTGTGAGATTTACCAGCACGGCGGCATTATCCTCCCGTTCACTGGACCCAATGTCCCCGTAACTGCCGATACGCGTCATGTAGGAGTCCAGTTCGGTTTTATCCAGGGCGGCAACCAGCGCTTCCACCTCCCGTACTCGGTCGGAAGTCGCTTGTAATGAGGAACCAACGGGCGTTTTCACCTGGATGATGAAGCGATCCGCGGTGGACGAGGGGAACAGAATAAAGTCCATATGGACAAAGGCCGCATAGATGGCCCCGGCCAACACCAGGCTGAATAGCGCGATGATGTAGTAACGCCAGTGCAACAACCGCCGCAACAGCTTTCGGTAGCGTTCCCGCACCCGGTGAATATGCGTGTTTTGATCGCGTTCACCGTTGCGGACGGGGCGCTGGCGCAAGCCGGCCGCGAGATGCGCCGGCAGCGCCAGGGTGGATTCCACCAGGGAAACGCAAAGCGCCAGGGTGATGACCAGCGGAATGACGTAGACGAATTTGCCGAGCATGCCGGGCATGAAAAACAACGGTGCGAAGGCTGCGAATGTGGTCAATATGGTGGTTAACACGGGGTGGAACACCTCGCTTACGCCCTGCACGGCGGCGTCGAGTGCACTCAAGCCCTGCTCGAATTTCTGGTAGATGCTTTCCGCGATGATGATGGCATCATCGACAATAATCCCCAGTACCAGCACCATGGCGGTCAACGTGATGCTGTCGAGAAAAGTGTCAAACATAGGTAGCAGAAAAATAACGCCGAGAATCGCCACCGGAATACCCAGCGCCACCCAAAACGCAATGCGCAGATTCAATGAAAGGGTCAGCACCACGAGCACGAACGCGAGTCCGATCAATCCATTGGAATTGACGATGGCAATGCGATTTTTAACGTATTTGGAGCGATCGTCCGACAACAGCATGTTGACGCCTGCCGGCAGCCGCGTGGATTCTTCCTGCACTAAAAGTGAAATTGCATCGACGACGCGAATGATATCGGCGGATGAGGTCTTGTGGGGGATCAGGGAGATTGCGGATTGTCCTTCCACCCGGGACATGACTTTTTCTTCCGCGAAGTCGTCTTTGACAATGGCCAGATCCTTGATTTTAATCAATGGACCGGAAAATTGAGATTTGACGATGACGTCGCCGACTTCCAGTGGATCGTGGAACTGCGCCAGGGTAACGATATTGCGTTCACTGGTATAGGATTCGAAGGAGCCGCCGGTGGCGCGAACGTTGCGCGCGGCGACGGCGCGGATGATTTCCTGCAGGGATATCTGATATTTCTTGATTTCCTTGGGTGAAACTTCGACCTTGATTTCACGGGCCCGATAGCCTATGCGTTCAATTTTGGAAACACCGGCAACGTTTTCCAGTTTCTTTTCAAATTGACGGGCTATTTCCCGCAGTTCTCCATACGGCAAATTGCCGGTAATTCCGACTTCAATCACCGGGAACACGCTGGTATCAAGTTCCGTGACCAGGGGTGATTCCGTTACTTCTTCCGGTAACCCGGTAACACCGGCGATCGCTTCGCGGACTTCGCGTGCCACTTTCTCCTGATCTTTTTCATCCGGATCCAGAATCGCATCGACAATCGACATGTTTTCCATGGACCAGGAAACATAGCGCTGCAAGCCGGCAACGTCCTTGAGTTGTTTTTCGATGTTATTGGTGACCTTGAGTTCCACGTCTTCCGGCGATGCGCCGGGATAGCGGGTGGTAATGAGGATTTCTCCGAAATCCACTTCCGGAAAACTGTCGCGTTTGATGTTCAGCAAGGTGGTGGCGCCCAGCAGCAACGCCATCAGGGTGATGATGTAGGCGAGCAGGTTACGGGCAGCGAAAAACCTGAAAAACTTTTCCATAGCGTTACAGGATGTGATGGCTGGGTTAACACCCGCAGGTCCACGACGTATTTGGGGCGAGCGAATGTTGGTATTTGATCAAAACCAGGTGGATTGTGCCAGTGTAAAATTACCGATAGACGGGCTGCTGCGAACTGGTGTGACAAGCTGCCTGCGTATCATATTGCGGCGCGTGGGGTGTGAGCCTGTGTAAACACGCCCCCGCTCATTATGCCACGTCACTGACTGTAAGGGTGCGTATTACGCACCGGCTTTTACTACAAGATCAAAGCAAGGCTTCGTTCGTGGAAAAGACAGCGGTGCGTAATTCGCACCCTATGATTCCCGGAGCAGTGTCTGGCGTCCGGGTCTGAAGCGCCGGTAATCGCCGTGCCGAATACGGGGCTTGAAGGACAGCTTTTTTTGGTAAAAGTATACCCAGGTGGTGACTGTCTGGGCGCTGACCTGCAAGATGGCATCGGTGGTCTGCCGGCGGTAATCACCCCGTGCGGGATCCTGGCGATCGCAGCCTTCGTAGCGGTCCAGTTTCGGGATGCAGACGTCAAATTGGCGAACTAAGCAGAGGATGCCCGAGATACGATCCGTGGTCCGGTGGCTGGGCACGGCCCCTGGATAGTGGCCCAAGTCATAGAGTTTTCCCTGAATCGTCGCCTCACCCAAGGGCTCCAGGTGTTGCCGCACCAGGCGATCAAGACCGGGGTTGCCGGTACCGGTGAGCAGCGTGCCATAGATGAACAAATACGAGGTCATGCCGGGCTGGTTTGTCTAAATATTGATCATGGTTTCAGGATTTCATCGGGAAGTCGTATTATACGCAAATCCTAACCTAAACATTCCTTCGCGATGCCGACAGAAATCGAGAAAAAATTCCTGGTCCTCAACGACACTTGGCGAGACGGTAATCCACCGGCGATACGCATGCGACAGGGCTACTTGGCAGGCACGGAGAAATCCTCAGTACGTATAAGGATTGAAGGCAAAAATGCGAACCTTAATATAAAAAGCGCAACATTGGGCATTCGACGCCAAGAGTACGAATATGAGATCCCAATAGAAGAGGCACAGGAAATGCTAGACAACCTGGCGGAAGGGCCGCTGGTGGAAAAAACCCGTTATCATGTGCAGGTAGGCCAGCACCGCTGGGAACTGGATGTGTTTGAAGGGGAAAATGCCGGTCTGGTAGTGGCGGAAATCGAATTGGATCATGAAAACGAAGTCTTCGTCAGACCCGCTTGGCTGGGTCGCGAGGTTTCCCACGATAAGCGTTATTACAATGTCTGTCTTGCCCAGCATCCCTATAAGGAATGGCGTGAATAATTTACTCCGCTGCCCACGTGTACCGTTCCCGCGTCTTGCCCTGGGACGTGTGGTGGATTGCGGTTCTCCGTGGCGTGGATTTTTTGTGCTTTGTGGTTTGTTGTCGCTGCTGGTGGCGTGCTCGGCGGAAACTACCGATAAACTGCGTTTTGGCATGGCATCCGCGCCGGTTACCCTGGATCCACGTTTAGCGACCGATGCGGCGTCCGCGCGCATCAACCGTTTGCTGTATGACAGTCTGGTGGATTTTGATGCGACATCAGCGCCGGTACCGGCACTGGCCCGGTGGCAAATGCTGGATACCACCCATTACCGGTTCACATTACAGGCACAACGTACTTTTCACCATGGCAAACCACTGACGGCCAATGACGTAAAGGCGACTTACGATTATATCCTGGATAAAAGCCATGTGTCGCCGCATCGCGCGACCCTGTCGTTGATCAAGGAAATAATCGTTGTCGATGACCGTACCGTGGATTTTGTTATCGACAAGCCGGATCCGCTGTTTCCCAATTATCTGGTAGTGGGTATCGTGCCGGCGGATCTGGCGGCCCAGGAACATACTTTTAACAAAGATCCGGTTGGCAGTGGTCCCTTTAAGTTTATCGCCTGGCCGGAAGACGGGCGCCTGGTGCTGGAGCGAGTGCAGGACGCGCAACAGGTGGAGTTTTTGAAGGTTCCCAATCCGACAGTGCGTGTGTTGAAAATGCTCAACGGCGAAATCGACATGACCCAGAACGACCTGTTGCCGGAGCTGGTGGATTATTTGCGCAACACCGGTGCCGTTCAGGTTACGACCGGTCCGGGTATCAATTTTTCCTACCTGGGGTTCAATGCCGAGGATCCGGTGGTGGGCAAGCTGTTGGTGCGTCAGGCCATTGCCTATGCCCTGGACCGGGCCACCATCATCAAATATGTGATGGGCGAAACCGCCCGCCCCGCCAGCGCCATCTTGCCGCCTACCCACTGGGCCGGCAATCCAGGCTTGCAGACCATACCTTACGATCCCGACAAGGCCCGGGCGTTGCTCGCGCAGGCGGGATTCAGCGCGGCACAACCGGCGCGCATCACCTACAAGACTTCCAATGATCCGTTTCGGGTACGGTTGGCGACGGTGATTCAGCATCAGTTGCGTCAAGTGGGCATCGAAGTGGATATTCGCAGCTATGACTGGGGCACATTCTACGGTGACATCAAGGCCGGGCGTTTCCAGATGTACAGTTTGTCCTGGGTGGGCATCAAGAGTCCGGATATATTCTCCTATGCGTTTCACAGCAAGTCGATGCCGCCGGAGGGCGCTAACCGAGGTCGGTTCCGCAATACTGAAGTCGATCACCTGATCGATGCCGCCCAGGTGGAACCGGATCGTGACAAAATGGCGCAAGACTATCGGCAGTTACAGGCGATTTTACTGCGCGAACTGCCCTATGTGCCGCTGTGGTATGAGGATCACTATGTGGTAACCCGCAATGATATCCACGGCTATGTGCTGGCGCCGGACGGCAATTACGACGGATTGATTACCACCATACGTGATCATCGTGACCGTTTGGCGGGAATCGGTCCATGAGTGCGCCATATATCGTAGTCGGTATCAGCGCGCAGCGTTTGCAGCTGGTGGCGGCGTCTGGTGAGGTATTGCTGGATTGTCGGGTGGCAACCGCGAAGAACGGCGCGGGGGAGAAAAAAAACAGTGAATGCACGCCGCGCGGCTGGCACCGTATCCGTGCCAAGATCGGCGCCGGTTGCGCCGCCAATACCGTATTCGTGGGCCGACGTGCCACCGGCGAGATCTATACACCGGCATTGCGCGCCAGCCATCCGCAACGGGACTGGATCCTGACGCGCATCATGTGGCTGTGCGGCGAGGAGCCGGGGCGCAATCGCTTCGGCGATGTGGATACCATGGCGCGCTATATCTACATTCATGGTTGTCCGGATGAAGACGCAATGGGCGTAGCCAGTTCACACGGTTGTATCAAGATGCGCAACAGCGATGTGATCGATTTGTTCAACCGGGTGCCCGTGGGTATTCGCATACGGATAGAAGGCTAGCCATGCTACAGCAATTGGTGTCTCGTTTACTCAGTGCCGGCGTCGTTATCATCGGCGTGGCGACCCTGGTGTTTCTGCTGATTCACCTGGTGCCGGGGGATCCGGTGGAAGTAATGTTGGGTGAGTCGGCGCAAGCGGCGGACCGTGACAGCTTGCGTCACGAATTGGGGCTGGACAAGCCGGTAGCCGAGCAGTTAATGAATTTCTACGGAAATTTGTTGCACTTGGATCTGGGGATGTCATTGCATTCCAAGCGTGCCATTACCGAAGTGTTGGGGGAGCGGCTGCCGGCTACCATCGAACTGGCAGTCGCCGGAATGGTTATCGCTCTGCTGCTGGCGTTTCCTTTGGGGATACTGGCCGCGATTCGCAAGGACAGCGCCTGGGACAGCGGATCCATGACGGTCTCACTGCTGGGAGTCTCGATTCCGAATTTCGTGATGGGACCGCTGTTGATCCTGGTGTTCGCGGTGTGGGCAAACCTGCTGCCGGTCAGTGGTCGGGAAGGACCGGCGTCGTTAATCCTGCCGGCTATCACCCTGGGGACGGCGCTGGCATCGGTGCTGTCACGCATGGTGCGCGCGTCATTGCTGGAAGTGTTGAATGAGGATTATATTCGCACCGCGCGGGCCAAGGGGCTGGCGGAACGGGTAGTGGTGTGGCGTCACGGCATGCGCAGCGCGATGTTGCCGGTAATCACGCTATTGGGCCTGCAGTTGGGCGCTCTGCTGGCGGGTGCGGTAATTACCGAAACCGTGTTTTCCTGGCCCGGTATCGGTCTGCTCACCATCGAGGCGATCCAGACGCGGGATTATCCAGTAGTACAGGCCTGCGTATTGCTGATCAGTAGCACTTATGTGGTCGTTAATACGCTGACCGATGTCATGTATGCATGGCTGGATCCGCGTATCCGCATGGGGGGTCGGTAATGTTACCGGTGTCGTTGTCATTACGGACCTGGGTGCCCTTGGGGGTTTGTCTGCTGTGGGCGCTGTTTGCGGTGCTGGGGCCGGTGTTGCCACTGACACCCGATGAAATTCAACTGCAACATATCCTCAACGGCCCGGGCGCCGGCACCTGGTTTGGTTATGACGATTTGGGACGACCGATTCTCGATCGCATGATCATGGGAGCGCAAACATCGTTTCTGGTGGCGTTTTTCGTGATTTCCATTTCCGTGGTGCTGGGTACCGCCATCGGAGTGGTCAGCGCCTGGCTGGGCGGCTGGTGGGATTTACTGATCGTGCGCATTGTCGATATCTTTCTTGCATTTCCGGGCATTTTGCTGGCGATTGCGTTGGCGGGGATATTAGGGCCGGGCATCAATAACGTGGTGATCGCCTTGAGTATCGTCAGTTGGGTTGGTTATGCGCGTTTGTCCCGGGCCCAGGTACTGAGCATCAAGGAGCGGGATCATGTTTATGCGGCGATCGCTCTGGGCACACGGCCGGTACGCATCATGGTGCGGCATTTGTTGCCGTTGATCGTGGCACCGTTGATTATCGAGGCGACATTCGGTGTCGCGGGTGTGGTGATCGCGGAGGCGGGTTTGTCCTATTTGGGATTGGGGGTGCAGCCGCCGGAGGCGTCCTGGGGCAGTATGATTCGGGACGGTGCCCGCTATATGCTGGTGGCGCCGCACATGGTGCTGGCGCCGAGCGTGGCCTTGATGCTGATCGTGCTGGCGGTGAATCTGCTGGGCGATCGACTGCGGGATTATCTGGATGTACGCACGGTGCGGGAATGACACATCCGTATATGACACTGTGGCGCCGATGGTGCGGATGACGCACCGTGCGATGCTGATGTTGCTGCCAGACCTTACCATGGCGCGCCGGCTTGTGTCACAGATTGTAGGGTGCGTATGACGCACCGCTCTTGATCTTGGTTTCTTGCTTTGCGCAGAGCCACCGGGACAAGAGCAAAACGGTGCGTAATACGCACCCTACACAGGCGGGAATTTATGGATGCGGCAGGTTCGTCAATGTCACGCACCAGAACCGGAGTGGCGTAGGGTGCGTATGACGCACCGTGCGATGCTGATGTTGCTGCCAGACCTTACCATGGCGCGTCGGCTTGTGTCACAGATTGTAAGGGTGCGTATGACGCACCGCTCTTGATCTTGGTTTCTTGCTTTGCGCAGAGCCACCGGGACAAGAGCAAAACGGTGCGTAATACGCACCCTACACAGGCGGGAAGTGTCGGTAGGCAAATCACCGGCTTTGATCGCAACGAAGTGCGAATGTATTGGTTTTAATGTATTAAGGAACACGCTATGTCCCTCGGACCTTTGATGATCGATGTGGCCGGCTTGAGTCTGACGGCGGAAGAGAAAGAGGTGTTGCGCCATCCGCTGGTCGGCGGCTTGATCCTGTTCAGCCGTAATTTTGCATCGCCGGAGCAGGTGACGGCCCTGATTCAGGAAATTCACGCCCTGCGCGAGCCGCGCCTGCTGGTGGCGGTGGACCAGGAGGGGGGCAGGGTGCAGCGCTTCCGGGAGGGATTTACCGCGTTGCCGCCGATGCGCCGGTTCGGTGAGATCTACGACAAAGATCCGAAAAAAGCGCGGCATTTGTGCTATACCTGCGGCTGGTTGATGGCCAGCGAGATGCGCGCTATTGGCGTGGATATCAGTTTCGCGCCGGTGCTGGATCGGGACGTGGGGGTGAGCGCGGTTATCGGCAACCGGGCATTTCATGGTAAGCCGCATATCATTGCGGACTTGGCTCACGAGTTCATGCGCGGCATGAACGAAGCGGGGATGGCGGCCACCGGCAAACATTTTCCAGGGCACGGCCATGTTGCCGCGGATTCCCACGTGGCGATTCCCGTGGACGAACGCCGTTACGAGGACATTGCGGAGGATGATATCCTGCCGTTTGAGCGCATGATTCACTACGGTCTTGCGGCGATCATGCCGGCGCATGTGATTTATCCCAAGGTGGATAATCGGCCCGCCGGTTTCAGCCCGATCTGGGTGACTGAGGTGCTGCGTCACCGGTTGGGTTTTCAAGGCGTGGTATTCAGCGATGATTTAAGCATGGAGGGCGCGACCGTCGGCGGCACTTATGTGGATCGGGCGCGCACAGCGCTGGCCGCGGGCTGTGATATGGTGCTGATTTGCAATAATCCGGAGGGTGCGCGGCAGGTGATCGCCGGTCTCGGGGAGTACCATGATCCGGCGGCGCAGATACGCTTGATTCGCTTGCACGGCAAGGGATCGCATAGTCGCGCCGAATTGCTCAGCAGCCCCCGCTGGCGGCAGGCCGCGCGCGAGCTGGATACGCTGAATGAGCACGCGTCCCTGGATCTGGATTTATGAGAAATGTTGGCTGAACCGAAAAATGGCAGTGCCTGATCGTGGTGGAGACCACCAGTTCTGGCGAAAACGGAGGAAATATTTATGGATGCCAATGAGCTGGTGAGCTGGTTCAATAAGTTTGGTGACCATGCTGGATGGATCACCCAGGTATTTATCGTCGTATTTGGCGCTTTGTTGCTGGATTTTATCCAGCGCCGGGTGATGAAACGATTATTGCTGCAGGCCGAAAAAACCCGTGGTCCCTGGGATGAGGCGCTGATCCAGTCATTACGCAAACCCTTGAGTGCCGCTATCTGGATCGTGGGTATTACCTTCGCGGCCAATATCGTGCAATTGCAAACCCGGGCGGAAATTTTCAAAGCCGTGGAGCCGGTGCGAAATGTGGGAATTATAATTTGCGTCGCGTGGTTCCTGACGTTGCTGGTCAACAATATGGAACGCAATATTATTCAGCAACGGGAGCGCAAAGGTAAACCCGTGGACCTCACCACGGCAGACGCCATCGCCAAATTGTTCCGCATTTCCATTATCATTACCGCCGTGCTGGTAACCATGCAAACCCTGGGCTTCAGTATTTCCGGGGTGCTGGCATTCGGCGGCATCGGCGGTGTTGCCGTGGGTTTTGCTGCCAAGGATTTGCTGGCGAATTTTTTTGGCGGTTTGATGATTTATCTGGATCGCCCGTTTTCCGTGGGTGATTGGGTACGGTCCCCGGATCGGGAAATCGAAGGCACCGTGGAAACCATCGGCTGGCGCTTGACGCGCATTCGCACCTTCGATAAACGTCCATTATACGTGCCTAACTCGGTGTTCGCTAATATCTCGGTTGAGAATCCCTCCCGCATGTCCAATCGCCGTATCTATGAAACCATCGGCATTCGTTATGACGATGTGGGACGAATGCGCGAAATCGTCGATGATGTGAAGCAAATGCTGCAGACTCATCCGGAAATCGATCAGGATCAGACCTTGATTGTGAATTTTAATGCGTTTGCCCCCAGTTCTGTGGATTTTTTTGTTTATACTTTCACCAAAACCACCAATTGGGTGTACTTCCATGAAGTAAAGCAAGACGTGTTGCTGAGGATCACCGACATCATTACCCGTCATGGAGCACAGATCGCGTTCCCGACGTCGACGCTGCATATAGCGGAAACGGTGCGCGTCCAGCATGCCGGCTGACCGTGGGTACTGGTTTCTTACTTTCCGGGCTCCTATAATTGGGGCCTCATTCAGGAGCTTGCTATGGCGGACAAATTGATGATCCTGCTGGTGGATACCGACCCTTTCGATGGCACCACCCTGGTGACTATCGTATCGCAGGCGACCGTGGCCGCCGCCATGGAGTTTGATGTGGAACTGCTGTTGACCGGTCAGTGCTGGGTGCTGGCCAAGGAAAATATGGCACGTTCACTTGAATTACCCGCGGAGAACGGCAGGACGGTGGCGGATTTGCTGCACCAGGCCCATGAGGCGGGCGTCAAGATCAAGGTGTGTCCCCCGCCCCATACGGAGTGGAGCGACGGTTTCCTTGAGGCGATCGATGAAACAGTAGGTAACGCTTATATCATCAGCGAAGCCATGGATAACGATACCGTGATATTTACCTATTGAACTAAGGACACATATGGCAATTACTGCTCAGGAAGCACAACAGGTACTGGATAAAGCTGATTGCCTGCATGACAAAGCCGCCGTGGAGCACGCCCTGGACCGCATGGCACGCGAGATCACGGCCGCCATGGCAGGCCGTAATCCTCTGGTGTTGTGCGTTATGACCGGCGGAGTGATAGCCACCGGGCAGTTGTTGACGCGGTTGCATTTTCCTTTGCATCTGGACTATGTGCACGCGACCCGTTATACGGGCAAGACCCGTGGTGGAGAGCTGGTATGGATTGCGCGCCCGCAACACAGTTTGAAAGAACGTTGCGTGCTTATTGTCGATGATATTTATGATGAGGGCATCACGCTGACATCCCTGGTGCAAGCGTGCCGCGAGGAGGGCGCGACCGAGGTCTATACCGCGGCTCTGGTCGAGAAAGTACATGATCGGAAAACCGACTATACCGTCGATTTTGTCGGCTTGCAGGTAGCGGATCGCTATGTCTTTGGTTATGGCATGGATTACAAGGACTATCATCGCAATTTGGACGCCATTTTCGCCGAGCATTCCGGGTAGTCCGCCCACCGGGTGTGTGCGTCGGCGTTACCATCCGGCATCGACTCAAACAACTTCTTCAGGATTCAAGCTGTGGCAACAATCGCGATTATCGGTGGTACCGGACTGACCTCTTTGAAGGGCTTGGAAATCATCAAACAGGAAACGGTGAACACGCCTTTCGGTGACGCTTCCGCACCGGTGACCCGGGGACTGTTTGCAGGTAAGGAAGTAGTATTCCTGCCACGTCACGGCTCCGGCCATACGATTCCACCGCATAAAATCAACTATCGCGCGAACCTTTGGGCGCTACAGAAATTAGGTGTGGAAAAGATAATCGCGGTTGCAGCGGTGGGTGGCATCGGGTCGGACATGGGGCCGGGTGCCCTGGCGGTGCCGGATCAGATCATCGACTATACATGGTCCCGGGTAAACACTTTTTTCGAAGATGGTCAGAGCAATGTGGTGCATATTGATTTCACCTATCCGTATTGCGAAGCGTTACGGGAGCAATTGATCAGCGCCGGCAGCGACGCCGGACTGCAGGTGGCCACCGCGGGCACTTATGGTGCTACCCAGGGACCGCGTCTGGAAACTGCGGCGGAAGTGGTGCGTCTGGAACGGGATGGTTGCACGATGGTGGGTATGACCGGCATGCCGGAGGCGTCCCTGGCCCGGGAACTGGGTTTGTGTTACGCCACCTGTGCCTTATCCGTGAATTGGGCCGCCGGCAAGACCGAGGACATTATCACCATGGAAGAAATCGAAAAAAATCTGAAAACCGGCATCGCACAGGTGCGCACCCTGCTGGAATATGCATTGCGTATCATCTAACGCCCACTGGTTTTCATTGGATCGCTGCCTTCGTCCACGATTTCATAGGGTGTTGCATAGAGCAGAACGCCAAACAATGGGTGATCGAAGTAATGCAATTCCCGGGACTTGATGCGCCGGGATTCCTGCAAACGGTAACCGTGCATGGCGACGGTGGTCACCGGTTCGCCGCTGGTGGTGTAATTGCCTTCCTGCGGCACCAGGAACATGGAGTTTTTAAACTCGTCGGTCTTTTGGTAGTAAGTGACTTGCTGGGCTACCCGGTACACGAGATCGATATCCACGTGCAGAAACCGGGACACATACACACGCACCGTACCGAACAGCGAACGCCCTTCCGGGCCAACGGTATCAATGGCGATGGTCGGGGAGTCGCCGGATTCCGCATATGGCAACGGCAGTTTGTCGTGCAAGTAGACCGCGCGTTTCATGCCGACATCAAAGGCCGGTTGGTACCAGGAGGTATGCACCAGTACGCGAAAGCCGGAATTTTTTCTTAACGCATAGACTTTCTGGTTTAACTCATAGTCTTTGGGGGTCAGAATTTGAAATGCCTCCGGACGCGTACTGACCGAAGTACGTGGCTGCACGCCAGGTACACGCAATTCACCGGTCATGCGGGCATCACCGTTTTCGGGAATCAGCTCCAATGACTCATAGGGCTGGACGTGGCCGGTGTCTTCAGGCCAATATTCGTGCTCCAACACGCCAAGGTTGGTGCGGGCGAAGACCACGACTTCAAGTTTGTACCAATAGAGCTCGTCGTTTTTGGACGCAGCCCACGCCGGCATGCTCAGGGTGAGGGTGGAGAGGAGGAGCAGGAGATTTCGCGGTATGGCTTGCATTGTCATAATGTGCTCTGAAAGTTACTGATATGAATGTAAACTGGTGCGAGTCGCATAACCTTACTTACAGTCCGATGTTGTGCCACGCGCAGTCATCAGACGCCAGGGGCGAGGGTATGGTACGTGTACAGGCATATTCTAGTAGGAAATCAGGTCCATGGCAGTAAAAAAAATTCTCCGCATAGGTGATGAAACCCTGCTCAAAATGGCCCAACCCGTCGCGAAATTGGCGACTCCCGAGCTGTATGCGCTCGTGCAGGATTTGTTTGACACCATGCAGGCTGCCGATGGCGCGGGCCTGGCGGCGCCCCAGATCGGCGTCAGTCTGCGTGTTGTTATTATCGGCAGCAATGACAACCCACGTTACCCCCAGCGCGAACCGGTGCCGACCACGGTATTGGTGAACCCGAAAATCATCCCGTTAAATGAGGTAATAGCGGAGGATTGGGAAGGCTGTCTAAGCGTGCCGAAAATGCGCGGTTGGGTGCCACGCTATCAACACATTCGTTACCGAGCCCATACACCTTCCGGAGAATTAATAGACCGCGAAGTTCAGGGGTTTCATGCGCGCGTCGTGCAACACGAATGCGACCACCTGGATGGCATTCTGTACCCGCAACGTATCCGTGATATGAGCCGGTTTGGCTATGAAGAAGAACTGTTCAAAGGGGGGCCGCCACCACGCATTGAGGACCCGCCGGCGTAGGGTGCGTATGACGCACCTTTGTTGATCTTGCCGGGTGGCTTCGGTCCGTAAATGAACAGCGGTGCGTAATACGCACCCTACCAACTGTAAATACCGTTCAATGATAGGACGTTGCGTGTGTAGTCGTAGCGATTCATGTTGGAATTGTTGCGCATGGTGTTGTACTCCAAACCGGCGCTCCATTGCCTGCCAAAATCGCGCACAATTTCCAGACTGGCATTGGATCGGTCATCATGGCGTATGGTGCTGGTGCCGTTGATGCTGTGCGCGTCATGGTAATCGCTGATGCGGTAGCGCAGATCAAGTTCTCCGGACCAGTGCGCGGCGAAAGGCACTTTGAGTGCGGTGCGTAACTGCTGGCGGCTGGGAGAATAGCTGTAAAAATTGTCATAGGCGGGGCGGTTAGTGCCGGTGTTTGCCGGGATATGAACCACCAGGTCCTCGCGGTCGTGATCTTCATAGGTGTATTCGACATGCAGCCGGTTCTTGTGCATGTAGGAACGGGAGCTGATACGAATCTGTTGTACGGTTCCTTGAAGGTAATCGTATTTGCTGTTGTCGGACTGAATCTGTGACGCGCGGTAGCGCATGCGCAGGGTGCCAAGCGGTCCGTGAGTTCGAAGTTCCGTTTGCACGCCGCCGTTCACGGAGGATTGGAAATCTTTCCCACCGAATCGGGCCTGGTCGGTGTCCACAAACAGGCGTGTGGGCCAGGCGCCTATGGGAAAATTCCATTGAGCATACAATCGGCCGTGCAGAAAGTCGAAATCGCTTTCATTGCGGTATTGTTGCTGGTAAACGCTGGCACCCATGACCAGACCATTCTTGCGGGACCCCAACAGCGGATAATCGGCGGCCGCCAGCAGTTCCCAATAATAATCTTCCAATGCAATGTTGCCATTAATGTCTTCATTGGCCCGGGCCACATTGTCGTCATGGGCATAACGCATCTGACCGAATCCGTGCCAAGCGTTGCCGGTGTTACCGTCAGGTTTCGATCCAAGTCGTTTCAGGGCCGTGGTTGAGAGATCCTTGATCTTGTCGTTGCCGCCGATCAGACTCAGGGTAAACCAGTGGCGGGCGTCCTCAATACGGTTCTGACGGAACGCCACCAGGCCGAGATTGTAGTAAGCAATTTGCCGCATGGTGTCAAATGCCGCAAGCTTTTCAAAAGTGCCGGCGGCACTCTCGTATTGCCCCAACTTGTAATAGGTCGCGCCAAGGTTGTACCAGAGCGCAGGCGTATCCAGTCCGTCAGTCTGTGCTTGTGTGAAATCTTCCAGCGCTTTGGAAAAATCTCCGGCCTGAAAAGCAGTGACGCCCTGTTCGAAAAATTGGTTGCCGTCTTCGGCGTTGGCGGTGGGCGCGGCCAACCACGCCATAGAGCAAAAGAACAGAGTGATTAAAGGAATTTTACTGATAGACATGACACCGGTACCCGATCCAACTTTAGTTAACGCAGCCTGCTGATGAGGCATGGGTGATTATACACGACTTTATGACTGTTAGGCGGGAGATTGACCTGCATCAATCAAACCCGGTAATTACGGAGCGCTATAAAAAAACCCCTCCCGGAAACAGCGTAGGAGGGGTATTACTGCCTTCAAACATCAAAGGCTATTTTCCGCTAGAACAAACTACTTGCAACTAGACCCTAGGGAATCGGTGTCGGAGCAGGTTGCTGGTCAGGACTGTTATCGTCCTGTGGGTCCATGCTGCTCATGTCCGGTATCGGCTCGGAAGCTGTGTCTGGAGTTGCGTCCATGGAACCGGCTTCAGGGGTGCTGTCGGTGCTGCTGTCATCGGCCTGATCTTTCGCAGCGTCGGCGGCATCCGAGCTGGCCGCGTCACTGGATTGTTCCTGGGCGTCTTCTACTGCGTCATGATCAGCGGCGTGGGCTTCTTCAGCGACTTCCTGCGCATCTTCGTGATCGGCACTGGCCTGTTCGGCAGCGGCTTTCACTTCATCGCCGTGTTCCTGTGCATCTTTGCTTTCCTGCGCGTGTTCCGCGCTATCGTCATCCTTACCGTCTTCTACCTCAGGTTTGCCATCTTTGGAGTCATCATCCGCTACGGCGCTGGTGTCGCCGGGTGTTGCAGGCGCGGTGTCAGTAGCCGCTTCAGGCAGTGAGATTTCCTGGGTAATGGCGTTGGCGTCATCGCCTTCCGTTTCGATCACGGTAATGGTGATATCAAGATCCTCGATCTCGACCGCCTGGGCAACGCCGGAGACAGCAGTGAGTGCGAGTAAGCTGGCGCACAATGTATTGGTGACTTTCATCTATAAACTCCTAAAATTGATTAACCGATTCCTGTCAGAATCAAACCATCGGCAATTGTGGCTTGCTGTAGCCGGACATACCGGGCTTTTCCACAGCAAACTTCAGCCGCATTACCTTTATTTTTCCATCGTGTTCTATGTGTGCTTCCAATGCACCCGTTTGTTCCTGTAACGCGCGGAGTGGCAGCGACAGCAGATTTTTTCCCTGCCCCAGATTCGCTTGCCACGACACCACCCGTTGCCCCGGAAAACCCACCAACTCCACGGATTCCGGGAGATAGATGGATACCTTGGCCTGGTGTAACGCGTGGGTGGCGTCAAAAACCAGTTTTACCTTACGTACTTCCTGTACTGATATGGCCACCGTTGGCAGCACATCCACCGACGTGGGTGGTACGCTGCTGAAATAGGCCACCGTCACCAACCATAACGCGAGGCTGGCGGCAATGGCGCTGCCGAACCCGGTGATGAAGCTGCGGCGGTGAAAATCCCTTTTCTCCTGCTGCGCAGCCGCCATAAAAACCTTCTGGGAAAATGCCGGTGACAGAGGGAACACCGGTAAGTCCTTGAGGTTTTGACGGAACTCCTGCTCTTTGCTCAGGCCTTCCTGACACTGCTTACACGTGCCGAGGTGTTGGGAGAAGATGACCTGCTGATCCCCGCTCAGCGTGCCATCCAGATAGTCGTCCAAATACCCCATGATTTCTTTACAGGTCATCGCTTCACCCTTCCCGTCTGTCTGTTAACACGAATCCGATGCTCAAAAGGTTCCATCTTTTTGCACGAGATCCCGTAATCTTTCCCGAGCCCGATGCAGGCGGGACTTCAGGGTACCTACCGGTATGCCCATAATCTTCTCTAATTCCGGGAGGTTATAGCCTTCCATATCGTGCAAAGTCAGTATGGTTCGATGTTCGTCACTCAATTGGTCGAACATGCGTTGCAACTGCTGTAATTTCTGCCGGCGTTCGTGGTCTTGATCCGGAGTATTGGCGGTATCGGTGATTTCCGCCAGCAAGTGTTCCTCGTTCGGTGGCACTTGCATTATGGGCGAGCGCTGATAGCGCCGGATATTGTCCACGTAGAGGTTATATAGGGCCCGCGCCAGCCAGGGGCGCAATTGTTCAACAGTTTCCAGTTCCTTGCGCGTGGCATACAGTTTAATGATCAGATCCTGCACCAGGTCTTCCGCATCATCGCGGGTACCGCAGAAACGATAAGCCACTCGATACAAATGTTCGAGATGGGGGCCGACGAGTTCTTCAAATTTATCACGGGATTTTTTCCGCGGAAATATCACAATATTTTTCATATCACCACAACTGCTGCCGCAGGCTTTTAATATACGGTTATCAGATATACCTGGCGCTAGGCATGCCAAGCGAGTTATTTCCGGGGGAGGGTGAGCGGGGTGGTGCGATGGTACCGGAATTGGGGCGCGTTATGTTAAAGCAAGCTTAAAGCGCCGGCGATTTTCCAACAATGGGGGAAAGACCCCAGTATGGAACAGCCGGCGGAGCAAAAAATATATTGGGTATTTCTCGTCTGCGTAGGGGGCGTTTTACCCACCGTACAATACCCCCATTCAGCATCGACATCTCCGCCATCCTGGGGGCAGGGTTTATTGAAAACGGGCGAGCAAGGCATCAACCTCGGTCAGGCGGGACGCCAAATCCGGCAGCGGCTTGATCACTCGCAGTTTTTCGTTACCGTCCAATTTATAAAGGCGCGGTTGTTTCTGGATCAGGTCGATGATTTTAATGGGATCGATATTGGGTTGCGGGTCGAACACGAAGCGCGCGCCGCCGGGGTGCGCCTCGATTTTACGAATTCCCAGCGGCGTGGCCTTGAGCTTGAGTTCGGCCAATCGAAACAGGTTTTTGGTCTGTTCCGGTAACAAGCCGAAACGGTCGATCATTTCCACCTGCAAGTCACGCAGTTCGTCGTCACTGGCGGCGCTGGCGATACGTTTATACATGATGAGACGGTTATGCACATCGGGAATAAAATCTTCCGGGATCAGCGCCGGTACCGCCATGTCGATTTCCGTGCCGTGGTCCAGCGGGCGATCCAGTTCCGGTTGCTTGCCGGCCTTGAGGGCGTGTACCGCCCGTTCCAGCAGTTCCGCGTACAGGGAAAAACCGATTTCATGCATATGCCCGCTTTGCTCGTCACCCAAAAGCTCACCGGCGCCGCGGATTTCCAGGTCATGGGTGGCGAGTGTAAAACCCGTGCCCAGGTCATGGATCGATTCTATGGCTTCCAGGCGCTTGAAGGCGTCGTCGGTCATCTGCGCGCGTGGTGGTACCATCAAATAGGCATAAGCCTGATGGTGTGAGCGGCCGACACGTCCACGTAACTGGTAGAGTTGCGCCAAGCCGAAACAGTCCGCCCGATTGATGACAATGGTATTGGCATTGGGTACGTCGATGCCGGTCTCGATAATCGTGGTACACACCAGGACGTTGAAACGCTGGTGGTAAAAATCGAGCATCACTCGTTCCAGATCCCGCTCCCGCATTTGTCCGTGCCCGATGCGTACCGTTGCTTCGGGTACTAATTTTTCAATTGTGTCGGCGAAATTCTCGATATCTTCCACTTTGTTGTGCAAGATATAAATTTGACCACCGCGTTTCAATTCGCGTTGGCAGGCTTCGCGAATCAGTGCGTCGTTCCATTGATGCACGAAGGTGCGTATCGCCAGGCGCCTCGCTGGTGGGGTGGCGATAATGGACAGGTCACGGATGCCGGACAGTGACATGTTCAATGTGCGGGGGATTGGCGTGGCGGTCAATGTGAGTACATCGACCTCGGCACGCAATGCCTTGAAACGATCTTTCTGACGTACGCCGAAACGGTGTTCCTCGTCTATGATCACCATGCCCAGATCTTTGTATTTGATGTCGGGTTGCAGGAGCTTGTGGGTGCCGATGACGATATCGACCACGCCTTTGGCCAGACCATTCAAAACTTCCTGTTGTTCCTTGCGCGTACGGAACCGTGACAGTGATTCCACCTTGACGGGCCAATTGGCGAAACGGTCCGAGAAATTCTGGTAGTGCTGTTGCGCCAGCAATGTGGTGGGGACCAGAATCGCCACTTGCTTGCCGGCTTGTACGGTGATAAATGCCGCGCGCATGGCGACTTCGGTTTTGCCGAAACCGACATCGCCGCATACCAGACGGTCCAGAGGCTTGTCCGATTCCATGTCGCCGATAACGGCGTTGATGGCTTCCTCCTGATCGGGTGTTTCCTCGAACGGAAAGCCGGCGACGAATGCGCCGTACTGCTCGTCCAACTGGTAACGGAAACCCTTGCGTGCCTCGCGCTGTGCGTAAATGGCGAGCAGTTCCGCCGCTACATCGCGTATTTTCTCACCGGCTTTACGTTTGGCTTTTTCCCATTGACCGCTGCCCAGCTTATGCAGGGGCGCAGTTTCCGGCGCGCTGCCGGTGTAGCGGCCAATCAAGTGCAATGACGAAACCGGAACATAGAGCTTGTCGCCGTCGGCGTATTCCAGAGTCAAAAATTCGGTTTCCAGGTTGCCGATGGTCAGCTTCTGCAGGCCCAGATACCGGCCTACGCCATGGTCTTCATGGACCACCGGCGCGCCGGGAGTAAGCTCCGCAAGATTGCGCACCATGGCGTCGGCGTCACGGCCACGTCGTTTACGTCGCCGGCGCTGCATCGCCTGTTCACCATACAACTGCGGTTCGGTGATGACGGCGATCGAGGGCTGGTCCAGTAACAGACCCCGGTCCAGCGGTGACACCGTTACGGCGACTTTGATATCCGATGTTATGAACGCCTGCCAGGTCGCGCATTGGCTGGGATAGACGTCACATGCCCGCAGCATATCCAGCAACGCTTCACGCCGTCCGGTGGTTTCCGCGGCGAACAAAATGCGCCCGGGAAAAGAATTGATAAACGCTTTCACTTTTTCGGCCGGATGTTGCGCACGCACATCCAGGGTCAAATGAGTGGGCGCGGAGGTGGCGAAGTTCAGCGTGCCGGGATCGGGTGCGCATTCAAAGTGTTGTAACTCGATTTGTGGAAAGCGCTTCCAGGCCCCGAATATTTCATCAGTCGGAATAAACACCTTTACCGGTGCCAGCAGGGGTCGTTCCCGGTTGCCAAGGAACTGCTCATAACGGTAACTCACGGATTCCCAGAACTTGTCGGCAGCGGCGGTGATGTCGTCGATGAAGACCATTACTGATTTATCCGGCAGGTAGTCAAACAGAGTGGCGGTCTGGGGAAAAAACAGCGGCAGATAGTATTCAATGCCGGCAGGTGCAATGCCTTCGCTGACGTCGCGATAGATAACGCTGTCCTGTGGATTGCCTTCAAATTGCGCGCGATAAGATTGCCGGAACGCCGCGATCGCGTCTTTGTCCAGGGGGAATTCGCGAGCGGGCAACAAGTTGATTTGGGTAACTTTATCGATGGAGCGCTGGCTCTCGGGGTCGAAGCTGCGTATCGACTCGATCTCGTCGTCGAACAAGTCGATGCGCAAGGGATGGCTGCTACCCATGGGGAACAAGTCCAACAGATTGCCGCGTACGGTATATTCACCGTGTTCGTAGACTGTTGATACATGCTGGTAGCCGGCTGCTTCCAGGCGCATGCGCATCTGTTCAAGGTTCAGTTTCTGCCCCGCGTCGAGCACCAGGCTGTGAGCATCGAGAAATGCGCGCGGAGCCAGCCGCACCATCAAGGTGGTCACCGGCACCAGCAAAATGCCGCGTTTCAGGTCAGGCAATCGATATAAGGTGCGGATGCGTTCCGACGTGATGTCCTGGTGCGGTGAAAAGCTGTCGTATGGCAGCGTTTCCCAGTCAGGAAAAATATGCACCGGCAATTCGTCGAGCCCATTGGTGTAGAAACGTAGCTCATACTCCAGGCGGTTGGCGCTGACACTGTCCGGTGTAATCACCACGATCGGACCGTCATGGGTACGCGCAAGATTCAGCAGTACCAGGCCACCGCTGCTGCCATACAGGCGTCCCCACCGGGTTTTTATGCCTGGCTGTGGTTTAAAGGCGGGAGAAAAAATATTGGAATAGCTTATTGAATTCATTTCGGATCTGCGTCATGGGGGACGGGCATATATGTTATGGCCGATGGGATCAAAATTAATTTTATAAGAATTACCGAATATGTAGGTAGGAAAAAGAGTTCTAAAACGCTCCCGCAGTACCTTAGTCCAATCCTGAGCCAATTCCTGTAGGAGGACATATTATGTTATTCATTAGAAAACGTGAAGGTGTCATTCAAAATTTAGGGTGGTTTGATCGAATTCTGCGCGTGATGTTGAGTGGGGTGATGTTGGGTGTACCTGTTTATATGATCGAGCTTTACCAGCCCGGTTTCTGGTTATTCCTGCCCATGTTGCTGGCCGCCTATCCGCTGCTCACCGGCATCATCGGCGTTGACCCTCTATACAATAGTCTGAATATTCGTACCTGTGATACTTCCCGGCGCAACCAATGCGGTACTTTCCCCTATGAAGTGGATGCGGCACTAGGACGGAATCCGATACCGCAAAACGACGTTGAACATAGCCTGGAGCACTCTCGTCACTTGGCATGAAATAATTAAATCCGCCCAACCCCTGCGGCTTTACCCCGGTTACCGCCAGTGTTCCGTTGCGGGACCGGGGTCTTTTCAAAAAAAAGGCCCCAAAGGGCCGAGAATAAACGCGTGATTACGACGTGTTGGGGAGAGCTTTCAGGATCGATATTCGCGGGATGACGGATCCGCCGCAAGGCCTAAGATCAGAAGCGCAAAGAGACTGGCAAAAAGGATAATGGTGGTGATGAGTGCATCCATAGTGCTTCCTCCATAGTGTCGTGTACATGTCGGTGTAGCTTGGTTTATATAGACCATGGGCAATGATTGATCAAGATACAAGGTTTTTCCGGGAATGGATGTGGTCGCCCGACGGGGGGGTATCCGCTGCGCATCAAAGTGCACAGGTCGGATAAAACTTAGAAGTTGCTACCTTAGACAATTGTATTTCTTTGAAATTTATACACATCAGCGCATTCATGTCGGGTTACAACCCAAAACGAATTTATCAAACTCTATAAATATGTTTTGGGTTGTAAATGGCTCGACATTGCAGGAATTTCGGCTTGATGGGCCCAGCTTTCCCCGATGTTTGTCCACAGTACAGGAAGTTTCAGCGAGACTCGGGTGTTGTTGCGTGTTTTATACCATTGTTAAAATACGGTAAGATGGAGTGGCACTGGATAACAATGGATACCTAAAGGCAAAAAGTTTTAAATCGTGGCCAATAATTGGCGTATAATTTTCTGGAAAAATGAACGCACATTCCGACGGGATGTTTAGCGACCGTTTTGTTTATCACGACGACGCAATGGCATGTCAGATAGATTCCGGAAATCAGGTAATACCACCGTCGATCATTGCATGCACGATACAGAGCAACCACTCTTCAGTTCCGCTCAATGGCAGGCCATCGCCGATGGCCTGAATGATGGCGTCCTGGTCAACATTAAAGGCAAACATGTTTTTGCCAATCGGCGTATCGAGGAACTGCTGGAATACGCGCCGGGGGAATTGATTGGTACTGCCCTGGAAACGGTTATTCACCCGGATGCTTTACCCCAGGTCAGCGAACGCTGGCGTCTTCGTGTCCAGGGAATTCCAGTGCCCCAGATTTACGAATCGAGTTTTATTTCCAAAAGCGGCAAAAAAATTCCCGTCGAACTTTCCGTATCGGTGTTGCCATGGGCTGGCCAGGAAGCGGGTGTTGTCACCATCCGCGATATCGCGGAACGCAAACGCCATATCGATCAGATCCGTCGTTCGTCCCGGTTGCTGGAGTACTTTTTCAAGGATTCGCATACTTGTTTTGCTCTGGTGGACGGGAACTTGAATTTCACCCGGGTAAATACCTCATTCGCCGACTTGTTCAAGCGTGATGTGGATTTTTTTTCCGCCAAACCCTTCGCGCAATTCTTCCCGCGGGAAAAACAGGATTTGCTGCGGCAGGTGTTCGAGCATGGTGTGGTGCATCATATGAATGCGGACCAATTGCACATTCCCGGCAGGGCAGGAGTAGTAAACCGTTATTGTAATTGGTCGATCATTCCGATCTATGATGACGCCGCCCGAGTGGAATATGTTGGGGTGTCCCTGGCGGATGTGACCGAACAAACCGCCACCAAATTGCAGCTCGAACAGCGCGAGCAGGAACTGCTGGCGCACCGTGACAATCTGGAAGAGCTGGTGCGCCAGCGCACCGGACAATTGCTCGAGAGTGAGTCACGATTCCGGCGTATGGCCGACAGCGCGCCATCCCTGATTTGGCTGGTGGATGAGCAGAATAATCTGCTGTGGTTTAATAAAAGCTGGTTGGCATATACCGGTACCAGTGCCGATGAACATCTGGGATGGTTGAATTATACTCACCCGGACGAGCGTTCCATGTGTAAACGCATATTTGACGATGCCTGGCGCAACCAATGCGTATTCAGTATGGAGCACCGTTTGCGCCGGCACAACAACACCTACGGCTGGGTGACTATTGTTGGTGTGCCCCGATTCACCGATGACGGTTCATTTGAGGGATATATTGGTTATTGTTGGGACATGACCGAGCAAAAGCGCACCGAGCTCGAGCTGTCCGTGGCCAAAGAGCAATCGGAAAACGCGAGCCGGGCCAAGTCCGAGTTTTTGTCGCGTATGAGTCACGAGTTACGTACGCCGTTGAACGCGGTACTTGGATTTGCGCAGTTGCTGCAAACTGATCTACGCGCACCACTGCTTCCCGGGCAGCAGGAAAGCATCAATGAAATCCTCCGGGCCGGATACCATTTGTTGGAGTTGATTACGGAAATTCTCGATTTATCGCAGGTTGAATCCGGTCGTGTGCACATTAGTTTGACTGCGGTTGATCTGGGAGCGGTGATCGACGAGTGCATCAGTCTGGTGACGCCGATGGCGGATAAGCGCGGGGTTAGCATTCGCTTTTACACTGCGGAAATGTTTGGTTTACGGGTGAGTGCCGATGCCATTCGCCTGAAACAGATTATGCTGAATCTATTGTCGAACGCGGTGAAATACAACCGTCATGGCGGGAATGTTGAAGTCTCGGTGGTGACGCTGAGCGAGGATTGCGTGCGTGTCAACTTTCGCGATACCGGTATAGGTATCGCGGCACACCGCGCGGGTGAGATATTCGTACCGTTCAACCGCTTGGGTGCGGAGAGTACGGATATTGAAGGTACGGGCATAGGCCTGGTGATCACTAAACGTCTGGTGGAGATGATCGGCGGGAATATCGGGTTCAGCAGCGAACCGGGGGTCGGCAGTACTTTCTGGATCGAAATACAAATGGCAGCCGGACTTGTTGTGCAATCGATTGACACCGCAGGGCCACGCCCTGCGGTGCTGCAACGCGTGCTCACGGTTCTCTATATCGATGTGGACTGTGCCAATGTACGCAAAGTGGAACGCGTTCTGGCGCGGCACACCCATATTCGACTGCTTACGGCACAGGATGAGAAATCCGCCATGCGTATCGTGGCCGATTTCCGCCCGGATCTTGTGATGGTGGACTGGGACCTCGCCACCCTCGGAAACGGTAGCCTGGTGGGCCGGTTACGCGACACGCACGCCAATACCCGGATTGTCGCTTATGGGGATGCCGCAGGCCATCAGCCGGAAGAATTGGCATGCCGTAATGTCTATGCGTATGTCACCAGAGATTCACTTTTGAAAGAACTAGTGTCTATTATCGGCCAAATAGCCCGAGAAGTGGCATAACATCCGCGTCCTCCGGGGAGCCCACGGCGGATTGGGCGGAGTTGTAAAAAGCCTTGGTCTTTCGCCGCCGCTCTGGGGTAGAATCTGCCCGTATTGCCGCTTTCCGGCGGTGCGCGGTGCTACCAAGCGTCGGGTGCAGTCCGGTTTGGCACCAGAGGCTAACGTTTGCCATCAGTGTTCAATAGTTTTAGGGATAACTTAATGGATTACTTCTTACCTACCGTACTGAGCATGCTCGTGATACTGCTGTCCTTCGGGTTTCTCATCAGCGGAGTGGTCACCGTGATCCCGCTGTTTGTTACCCAATCGAGCGCCGGCGAAATCCTGCCGCTGGCGTTGAAAGCGAGCAAGATTAACATTGGCTTGATGGTGGCCGCCATCGTTTTGGTGTTGATTTCCATGGATACTCCGATCGGCGACAGCCCTCTGCTGGCGGTGAGTATCGGCTTCCTGATTTGGGCGATCGCCACGCTGTTGCTCATCGCGGGACGGATGCGCATGTTGGTGCGCTAGGCCCCAAGTTGTTATCGACTATCAGGTGCTGCCCCGCTTGGATTTGTAATAGTTGATCAATCCATTGGTCGAGGTGTCATGGGCTTGCACCGGCAGATCGTTGTTAAGCTCAGGTAAAATCACCTGTGCCAGTTGTTTTCCCAATTCCACGCCCCATTGATCGAAACTGTTGATATTCCAGACAATGCCTTGCGTAAAGATCTTGTGTTCATAGAGCGCAATCAGACTGCCCAGGGTACGGGCATCCAGTTTCTGAAACATGATGGAATTGCTGGGACGATTGCCAGGGAAGATTTTATGCGGCAGTAACTGCCGCAAGGCCTCGCCGGTAACGCCGGCTCGGGTCAATTCGGCACTGGCCTCAATCGCGGATTTGCCCTTCATAAGCGCTTCAGATTGCGCAAAGAAATTGCTGAGCAAAATCTTGTGATGGTTTCCCACCGGATTATGGGTCTGGACCGGGGCGATGAAATCGCACGGAATGAGCTTCGTGCCCTGGTGAATCAACTGATAAAAGGCATGCTGGCCATTGGTCCCGGGCTCACCCCAGATTACCGGGCCCGTTGAATAATCCGTTATTACCGTGCCATCACGGCATACGGACTTGCCATTGCTTTCCATGTCACCCTGCTGTAAATAAGCGGGAAAACGCTGCAAATATTGGTCATAAGGCAGGATGGCGCTGGACTGCGCACCGAAGAAGTTGTTATACCAGATCCCCAACAGTCCCATGATGACCGGCATATTGCGTTCCAACGGCGCGCTGCGGAAATGCACATCCATCTGGTGGGCGCCCGATAACAGTTCTTCGAAACAATCCATGCCGACGCCAACGGCGATCGCCAGACCAACGGCGGACCAAAGTGAATAGCGGCCACCGACCCAATCCCAGAACTCGAACATGTTGTCGGTATCGATGCCAAATTCCGCTACCGCTTGGGCGTTGGTCGATAACGCCACAAAGTGTTTGCGCACAACGCCGTCATCGCCGGCGGCGGTGACCAACCAGTTGCGAGCGGATCGGGCATTGGTCAGGGTTTCCTGAGTGGTGAAAGTCTTGGACGCAACAATAAACAGGGTGGTGGCGGGATTCAGCGGCTTGAGAGTTTCCATCAAATGTGTGCCGTCGATATTGGACACAAAGTGTACGCGCAGATCCGGTCGTCCATAGGGGCGCAAGGCTTGGGTAACCATAGCCGGACCCAGGTCAGAGCCGCCGATGCCGATATTGACCACGTCGCTGATAGGATGTCCCGTAAAGCCACGCCAGCTTCCATTGCGTATGTTGTCGGTAAAAATTCGCATTTTTGCCAGTACGGCGTTGACGAGCGGCATGATGTCGGTGCCATCCACCATGATTGGCGTGTTGGCGCGATTGCGCAGCGCGATGTGCAGTACCGATCGTTGTTCCGTGTTGTTTATCGGTTCACCGCGGAACATGCGTTCGATCCAGGCATTGAGATCCCCCTGGCGCGCCAGAGCGAACAGCAATTGCATGGTAGTGTCGTTGATACGGTTCTTGGAGTAATCAAGAAACAATGTGTCACTGGCGAGCGAAAATTGCTTGAAACGTTGATCATTCCGCGCGAACAGGTCGCGCATATGGACGTCACGCATCTCCTGAAAATGTCGTTCCAAGGCTCGCCACGCCGGTGATTGGGTTAAATGCGTCATAAAAGTTCCTGGGTCACAATGATGGACGATTCATGGTCAAGCCCGTCGGGCAGACACATCAGCGTTCTTCCGCATTGATGATAACACGGCGCGACTTTGTTGGGATTTAGGAATATGGAATGTCAAAAAGTGAATTTCACACATTACCCCCGGCGCTTGCTGTGAGAGTAGTCACAGTCTGCCGGCGTCAACGCGCTAGAGTTAAATCTTGAAACTTCACTGTGTGTATTACCACGGATAAGGGGTGGGAATGGCTGTCTTACGGCAACTAAAACGACATACGAATACTATGGCAACGGCAATGGAGCGGAGACTTGTTGGGTTTTCCGTTGATCACTCAGGTATCTACCTGCTGGTGGTATCTCTGTTCACATTAGTAGGTTATGGCTTTTTTCTGATGTTTCCCGCGCTCACCGTGTACGGCGTGGTAATGCTGTATCAGGCCGCCGTGCTTACCCTGAATACCGCCAATGTCGGGTTGGGGTCCGCGATGATCCTGGGCGGGCTCTATGGGTGCGCGGTAGTATTTCAAGTCAAATCAACTCGTCCCACCGGGGTAGAGGTTGACGCCGACAAGCTGCCCTTGTTATTCCACAGGTTTGATCAGTTGCGACGCCATATTGCGGTGGTGCGCCTGGATCGTGTGATTATCGATGGCGCGGCCGAAATACGCCTGGTACGCACTCCGGTATCGACATTGTCGCTGCGGTTTCGGAACACTTTGGTTATTGGTTTACCGCTATTGCAGTGTCTGGGACCGGAGCACGTACGGTTTTTACTGGCGCGTGTTATCACTAAACCGGTACTGAGTGCGGCGACGCTGGCGGATTGGCATGCCAATCAGATAGTGGTCTGGTCGCAATATGCCGATCAAATGCGCGTTGGGCCGGGACGTTATCGTAAATTGCTGGCACAAATCTTTTACTATTACGTGTGCGTTTGCCGCGCGATCGGTGCGCAGGCGGCACGTCAGGCGCAACGTAATGCGGATGTGCGGGCAGCGGCATTACTGCCCGGGAACCAGGCCGGCGTCGCCTTGCAAAGCGAGTTCCTGTTGAATCGGTACTTGCGCGAATGCTACTGGCCCCGAGTCAAAGCCGAAGTGAAACGACATACGCGCTTGACGCCTTTCGCATATAACAAGCTGGCACAGGATTATCGTGCGGACATTCACGACTTGCTGCCGATGCGCTGGTTCGAACAGGAGCTGGAGAATGCCCGGCATCGATCCGGTCGGTCGGATAACCTGGTAACTCGTCTCAACAACCTCGGGTATCACCGGTTTGCGCCGATAGTGATTCCCCGGGTGTCCGCAGCAGAGCATTATCTGGGCGTGTACTACTATCGTGTCATCAATACCGTGGATATGCTGTGGCTGAATCGGCATGCGGAGCAGTGGCGGACGCAGCACCGTGTGCACCATGAGCGGCAAGTTTCAACCGTGCAAGAAAACGACCGGTCGATGTTTGCGCAAGGCAGGATCTCTCAGGTAATGCGTCGTCGCCGTGCCAAAGCGGCATGATGTCAGTCGCCGACGCCAATATTGGCGACACCCAGACAACTGACGATTTGCGCGTGGTTCAAGGTTTCTTCGCGTTGCAAGGCAGTAACCAGTTCGTTGAGTTGGACGGTGTGGTCTGCGAATACCTGCAGGGCGACTTGTTCCGCGGTCAGCAGTAATTTTTTCACTGCCTGGTCGACGTGTTGCGCGGAGTGCTCGGAAAAATGGCGGGGTTGCGCGATTTCCTTGCCTAGAAACGGATGCGCACTGCTCTCCCGAAGGTCCATTGGACCGATTTCCTCAGCCATGCCCCAGCGTGTCACCATGGAGCGCGCGAGGGAGGTCGCCTGCATAATGTCATCGTCGGCGCCGGAGCTGATGCTGTGCAGCAAGAATTTTTCAGCACATCGTCCGGCCAGCATCACCGCCAGTCGGTCGCGTAAATACTCCTCCGGATAGGTATGCCGTTCCTGATCGGGCAACTGATAAGTTCCTCCCAGGGCGTGGCCGCGTGGAATGATGGTTACTTTATAAATGGGGTCCGCGTTTCGTAAATAATACGCCGCTACGGTATGCCCCGCTTCGTGGATGGCCAGGCGATGTTTTTCTTCGGGCTGGATGGCCAGCGTGCGCACCGTGCCTACCAGCAATTTGTCACGCGCCTGGTCGAAATGGCGCATGCTTACCTGATCCGTGTTTTCCCGGACGGCGTAGATGGCGGCTTCATTCACCAGATTTTTTAAATCGGCACCGGAAAATCCCGGAGTGCCATTGGCGATGAGTGCCAGGTCCACGTCGCTGGCCAGTGGTACTTTTCGCGTGTGAACGTCCAGAATCTTGATGCGATCATCGCGGTCCGGCAAATCCAGGGTAACATGCCGGTCAAAGCGGCCGGGTCGCAACAGCGCCGGGTCCAGGACATCCGGTCGATTGGTGGCGGCAAGAATAATGACCGCTTCGTGACCGGTAAAACCGTCCATTTCCGCCAGAATCTGGTTTAAGGTCTGCTCACGTTCATCGTGTCCACCGCCAAGTCCAGTGCCGCGGGTGCGTCCAATACTGTCCAGTTCATCGATAAAAATAATGCTGGGCGCTTTGCGTTTAGCGGTGGCAAAAAGCTTGCGTACGCGCGCCGCGCCGACCCCCACGAAAACTTCGATAAACTCCGAAGCGGAGATGGAAGCAAAGGGAACGCCGGCTTCACCGGCCAAGGCCTTGGCCATCAGGGTCTTACCGGTTCCCGGCGGTCCCATCAATAAAACACCGCGGGGTACTTCGGCACCCATGCGGGTGAATTTTGCGGGATCTCGCAGGTATTGCACAAGTTCCGCGACTTCCTGTTTGGCGCCGTCCTGTCCCGCCACATCGCTGAATCGCATATCCGGAATGGCCAGCACGGTTTCGCTGTCAGGGTCCAGAAACTTTTTCAGGTCAGACTGGCCGCCGCCGAGACCGCCGCCAATATTGCGATAGGCGCGTTGCATGAACCAGAACCAGATGCCGATAAAGACCAGCCAGGGTAGTACGGAAATCAGAATGGTGCTGAACGTCGAATCGTTGTCCGCCAGTACCGTAAATTCAACATTATGGTCGAACAATTGACCATGCAGTTGGTCGCCTCCGAATGCCGGCAAGCGGGTGCGCAGCCGTGAAATAGGCCGCGCGCCGGGTCCGATGGGCGCGGGTTGCGACAACTCGCCATACAGGTCCAGACCCTGTACCGAAACCTTGCCTACATTACCGTTGGTCAATTGCTGCAGAAATACACTGTAAGGAACGGTGTGTTCAGCGTTGGGGAGAGGCGTGCGGCCACTGAATAAATAGGCGATAGCCAACAATAGAACCGCCAACCAGATAAGATTGATGGCGGGGGTCGGGGCAGGGCGTTTTTTAGGTGGAGTGGGCATAGTTTCAACCAGGCATTCCGCTTCTGCCTACTTTATGGGTATGTGGATATCGATAAAATCACGCAACTATTATCCGGTGCATGTCGATCGCGATGAATGGATATACAAATTATAACGAAAGTGTCGCTATGGGGAAGCCGGAATTGATAATTTATGAGCGAACTGTTTTTCATGGTGACAAATAACGACATATTGTCTGCGTTACGGTGATGTTCCGCACTTGATGAGAGAGGATTATCGTCTTTTCACCCTGATGGCGCGATGCGGCACGGAGCCAATTGCGGAGGATGGCGTTCAAATTCGCAAAATCTTGCCAAGGCTGGCACAACCCGCCTGCGCTACGGTGTGTGATCACCATCGCATTGTCAATGGCTCGATCTTTATATACTTATCAAGTAACAAACTTTTAAATACGTTCAAACTATCCGGCTATGGCCTGGTGCAACGAAACGTACAGGTAATCAGCACTGCCGCCAGGGAGTGCCGTGGGCAGCAGGCTATGGTGAAAACATACGCCACCATACAGGATTCAGCGTTCAGGCCGATAGCAGACAACATAATGAACGCTGCGTGATGCCTGATACTTTTTTTGTGATAAGTATATACAGAATCACTATCTGATCGTGGTAGATACGGCATGGCCAAAGAAAAAACCAGTAAAAACAGTGACGTGCGGAGTGATACGGCGAATAAAGCCGTGGTCGCCGGCAAGCCCGGGTTTGCGCGCCGGCAAACCATGGTATACACCGTAATGATGGCACTGCTGGGTAGCGTGGCGTATGGCTGGTTCTTCCTGTTTCCCGCGCTGGCCCTGGGCAGCGTATATATTATAGTAGACAGCATCCTGACTTCCCCCGACTACCTGGTGATCGGTATTGCCAGTTTGAGCACGCTGTTGGGTGGCTTTATGAGCTATCGCGTGTTTTGCGTTAAAGTACCGATGCCCATGGGCGTGAAAATTGATAAGGAAAATGCCGGTCGGATCTTTGCGTTGGTTGCCCAATTGAAGGAAAACTATCCAGGGCTCAAGATCGACAATATTATCGTTACCGATCGGTATGAAATCCAAATTATAAAAACACCGTTATGGGGTTACCCGGTCTGGTCACGTAATACCCTGTCGATCGGCTTGCCCCTGATGTTGGGGTTGCCACTGGATCATTTTAAAGTGCTGTTGATGCGTAAAATGGCGCAATTTTCCCGGAAACACAATCTGCTCACCAATTGGTTGTACTGCCTGCGGCAGATCATGGAAGACTACCACCAGGCGTTGGTGCGCAATCCGCAACTGGACAGCCAATTTCTGGCAATGTTTTTTCAGTTGTATCTGCCGGTATTCGACGGTCTGGGTGTATATGCGTTGCAACTGGATGAATTGAGTGGTGATCGCAGCGCTCTTGATCACATCAATGACCAGGATATCGTTCTTGCCTTGGAGATGGAGTATCTGGTGGGGCGTTTTCTGGATACGCACTATTGGCCAAAAGTACGGCAGGTCGTTGAACAAAATCCCAAAATGTCACCTTTCGGTTGTTCGCGCTTGTTGCCGACGTTGGAGAGTAATCTGCCGAAAGTGAATCTGAAATCGTGGTTGATGGAAGTTCACAAAATGTCATTGCTTGCTTACGAAAAAATGCCAAATCTACGCCAGCGTTTGGACGTTCTTGGTCATGACAAAACGACACCGATCAAGCTGGTCAAAGGTTCGGCTGCAGTGCCGTTATTGGGTGATGCGTTTTATCGGATGCTGAAAGTGGTGGATATGTTTTGGTCCAAAAACACCGCGGATGCGTGGCGCAAGGCGGCGAATACTCGTCGCAATGAGCTGGCGATCATACAGAAGCTGGAACGAAAGAGCGCACAATCCCGGCTCAGTATCAAAGAGCTGATGCAATGGCGCAATCTGCAACGCAAGTATGCCAAACAACCGGTAGCGTTGCCTCTATATCGATTTCTCCTCGGCAAACTACCAAAGACAGCGTAGCAATCCGGCAGAGTTCACGGCAGCATACCTGCGCTGACGGCGCTCTTCGGGTGCGCGCGACACTTGGTCAACACCGTATTGGGTGGAAAACCGACCGGGGTGTTTGCCTGTCTGACGTCCTGTTAGAACAGCTCAATATCGCCACTGGCGACGTCGGATTGACGTACCGGATTGTGAAGCGCATCAGCGGCCGAGGCGGGAACCGAGTTCTTGGCAGCGAGCGACACAGGCGCGGGCGAGGTGCCGGTGTGTTCGGAATTTTTCATCAATTTCGTCATGTTCAGCAGGTGGCCGATCAATTGCGTGGCGATATCTTCAAACTGCAGCGCCCGTACCGCGTTCGCGACATTTTCGCGGATTGACGCGGTAATGGTCGAGGCTTGTTCCAGTTTGCGGGCGGAATCCAGATTCAGGTCGTCGATTTCACCCATGAGTTCCGAGAGTCTGTCTTTTGATGACAAGGACATACTGATATCCAGGGATGCCATTTTACCGACTATGGAGTTGGCGCGGTTCATGGTTACGCGTGACTCGTCATGGCGTTCCCGGATCAAATCGCTGAATTCGCGACTGCGTTGGGATAGTGCCCGCACTTCCGTGGCGACGACCGCGAAACCCCGGCCGGCTTCGCCCGCATGAGCGGATTCAATGGCGGCATTCAGGGCCAGAAGATCCGTTTGTGATGCAATACTGCCGATTTCCTGCAGCAGTGATTCTACTTCCTTAATTTTTCGATCCAGGGTATCCATGGCTTCGACGAGTTTCATGCTGTGTCTGCCCATCTCGGATATGCTGTCGACAAAACTCTGGATCAATTGCATCATTTCCTGGGTGAATTGTTTGACACCTTGATCATTCGTGGCGTGCATGGACACGCGTTTCACCAACCCGAAAAGCAAGTCTTTCTGGCTACGCGATTGTTCTTCCAGACCATGAAAGGCACCAAGCAGACTTTGCACGGCGCTGTGCAACAGGCTTTCAAGCCGGGTCAGATTTTCTTCAAAATCGGCCATAGTAGCGCCGACTTCGCCGCGCATTGCAACTGCCTGCTGTTGCTGAGCGGTTTTCATGGCGGCCAGCTCAGCCTCCAGCCGGTCTTCGACGCTGCACTGGAGCTTCCAGGAATTGCGCGCAGTTACCGCCCAGGCCGCAGTAATAACGACCACGGTAACAATCTGGACAATGATATGGGGAACAGTGACCATTACCGTGATACCGGCAAGCAGCAGCAGGATCGGCAATATCAGCACCGTAAATGGCGGTTTTGCATGCGGCTTCATCGCATGGGGTCCCATTGCTTCGCGGCCGTGAGTGTTGAAAACGTGGGCTGCTCAGTAACTTGTTTTCGTGCCAGAGACGGCCAATCCAGATTTGATTTGTATCTCATGGCTTAAAGAAGGCGCACGGTTTTCATGGAAGAAATTACGCTGTATTAATTGATATTGTCGGTTTCGGCATGGGCAGGTGAAACTTTAACAGCCCAAAAGGAAGTTGATGTATTGTGACAAAATCATATCAATAGAAAAAATATCCTTTAATTCACTGAAACCGATACATTTAACTATTATAGGTTTACATGCACGAAGGCTTGGGATATAAAATGTTGAGTAGTTTAATTGGGTTTAGGGTTTAAATATATTGTTGTAATCAAGGAATTGACATAGAATCGCAAAAAACGTGATTAACGACATAAACGATTATTGCATCATTTGTCACAAGTTCTGGAATTTCGGATTAGAAGCTGTGATTTCGCCCTGAATGAGTCAGGTACGTCAATTCAACAAAGGCTGACACTAATGGAAAGTGCCTCCCAGATACTGGTGGTTGATGACACGCCCATCAATTTGGAGTTGTTGTGCAATGCCGTCCGGCAGTTGGGTTATGAAGCGGTGGCTGCCAATAGCGGCAAGCGGGCGATGGAGAAACTTGCCGAGGGTACTATCGATCTGGTGCTTCTGGACTATCTTATGCCGGAGAAGTCGGGGTTGGAAGTTCTGGTGGATATTAAAAACAATCCATCGCTGGCAGGCCTGCCGGTGGTCATGGTTACCGGTTACTACGACACCCAGGTAGTAATTGACGCGCTTAAGCTTGGAGCAGCTGATTACATCAACAAGCCATTTGAATTTGAGGTGTTGAAGGTGCGGATCGATATGCAGCTTCAACGCCGCAAGATGGAACAGGAAATGCTGAAAATGAGACAGGTAGCGGAAGACACCAATGTGTCAAAGTCACGTTTTCTGTCGTTTGTCAGCCATGAATTGCGCAGTCCGTTGAATTCAGTCGTGGGCTATTGTGATTTGCTGGAGCTGGTGATGACACGGGATGGAATTAATGACTATCTTGAGCATGTCGCGCATATCAAATCGGCCGGTATGCACATCCTGAGCATCACCAGTGACCTGTTGGATCTGGCGCAGATCGAATCGGGCAAGTTGAAGATGAATTATAAAAATGTCGCGTTAGCGGAATTGGTCGAGTCCATCGTCGCGGAAATGCAGCCACTGATGCGCAAGAACCAAAACAGGCTCAAGGTACAGTTGGGCAAGGAGTTGGGTCCGGTGCTTATCGATGAGGTGCGATTTCGGCAAATAGTCGATAATTTGTTGAGTAATGGCGCAAAATACACTCATGGCGGGGAAGTTGCGTTGACTGTGGAAAAAATCAAGGAAAAAGCCGAGGCCATGCTGCGCATCAGTGTGCAGGATACTGGTATCGGTATTCCCCGTGACAAGCTTGATACGCTGTTCCGGGAGTTCAGCAAGGTAGATGACAAGTCAGGGAGTGCGCCCTATGGTACCGGTACCGGCCTGGGTTTGATGATTACCCGTCAATTGTGCGAGCAGATGGGAGGAAATATCTCCGTTGCCAGTGAGCAAGGCGCAGGTACGGTTTTTACCGTGACGTTGCCTGTCAAACAGGAACGCCCGTTTTTTGAAGGTGGTCACGCATAGAACAAATTGCGTCATCAGTGCGGCGCTCGTGAATATACGCTTTTGAAATCCCATGAAATACAAATACACATCTCGTGATCAATTGGAGCAGGCTCTGCGTTCGGCGGAAACCCGACAGCGTACGGTTCTGGAAAACGTGGTCGACGGCATAATTACCATCGATGCGCAAGGTGTTATCCAGGACTTTAACCGCGCGGCGGAGCGTATGTTTGGATATGCGGCGGCGGAAGTTGTCGGCAGGAATGTCAAAATACTGATGCCCGACAACTACGCGCGCGAGCATGACGCTTATCTCCACAAATACCTGGACACCAAAGTAGCACATATTATCGGGGTTGGCCGTGAGGTGGAAGGGCAGCGTAAAGACGGCAGTCAATTTCCTCTGGATTTGGCGGTGAGCGAAATGGTCATCGATGAAGTGCACTTTTTTTCGGGCATCGTACGGGATATCACTGAACGTAAAGCGGCGGAGCGCGAAATAATCGCCGCGCGTGACGCCGCCGAACACTCCGCGCGCGCGAAGGCGGAATTTCTTGCCAATATGAGTCATGAGATTCGTACCCCCATGAATGCGGTAATCAATCTTGCTTACCTGGCGCAAAAAGACCAGCTTGCCGACAAGACCCGTAATTATCTCTCGAAAATAGAAACCGCAGGCAAAAATCTGTTGGGTATTATCAACGATATCCTGGATGTTTCAAAAATTGAGGCGGGTAAACTGACGATCGAGAATCAAGTGTTTGATATGCACGAAATGCTGGATCAATTAGCCGTGGTGGTCGGCAATCGTGCCATGTCCAGGCACGTCGAAGTGATGTTCAGCGTAGCGGTGGATGTCCCGCATCATGTGATGGGCGACTCCTTGCGCCTGGGGCAGGTATTGACGAATTTTCTGAGCAATGCCATCAAATTCACCGAACATGGCGATGTACTGCTGGTGGTTTCCGTTGTGTCCGCCACGAATTCAAATTATCGGTTGCAGTTCGAAATACGAGATACCGGAATTGGCATGAGTCAGGAACAAGTCGGAAATTTATTTCAGCCGTTCAGACAGGCGGACGGTTCCACCAGCAGGGAATTTGGTGGCACCGGATTGGGCCTGGCGATCAGCAAGCGCCTGGTTGAATTGATGGGTGGTCAGGTTAGCGTGGAGAGCCGGTTAGGCATCGGCAGCACCTTTAGATTTACCGTCAACATGGAGTTGGGTGCGCCGCTGGTACAGAACATGAGCGCCAGAGTTCCTGACTTTGGACAGGTCAAGATACTGGTGGTGGATGATAATGAGGCTGCACGTTTGGTGATGCAAGACGCTCTTAATCAATTCGGATTCGTGGTGATTGCCGCCGCCAGTGGTAAGGAAGCGCTGGAAAAACTGTCGGAGAACAATGCGCGGGGTGGCGCGCCGTTTGAATTGGTGCTGCTGGACTGGATTATGCCGGGACTTGATGGGTTGCAGACGTTGCAACAGATGCGTGCCCTGGAGAATCTCATAAAAGTACCTAAAGTCGTGCTGGTTACCGCCTACGGCATGGAAAACATCGTCCCGCAAGGCACGGCTCTGGGCGCTGACGGCTATCTTGCAAAACCGTTTAATCCGTCGACCTTGTATAACGCGATACTGCAAGCGCTCGGCTTTGGCGGCGCAACGAGGCAGCCGGTCGAGTCGGATCTGCCAGGTTATTTGCGGCACGGGCTGCAAAAAGTTGCCGGTGCCAGGGTGTTGCTTATTGACGATAATGATATTAATCAAATGATTGGCGTAGATTTACTGGAAAATCAGGGCTTGGTGGCCAGTGTGGCGGGTTCCGCGCGGGAAGCCTTTGCCGCGCTTGATCGCGATCAATTTGACCTGGTGCTCATGGATGTACAAATGCCGGAAATTGATGGTTTGGAGGCCACACGCCGTATTCGCAGCGATGACCGTTTTCAGAATTTGCCGATTCTGGCCATGACCGCGCATGCTATGGTAAGTGATCGAGATCGTAGTCTGGCCGCGGGAATGAATGATCATCTGACCAAACCTATTAATCCTGAAGAATTATATCGTGCTCTGGTGCGCTGGATTCCGGCCCGACCCGGTGCCTGAAGCTCGATTACGAGCGGTAAGGAGATCCTATGATGCAGACCAATATTCCAGGTATCGATCAAGCCAGAGGCTTGGCCAGTGTGCGCGGCAATATGGTGCTTTACGAGAAATTATTAAAGAAATTTTACGAACAATATCATGGCGCTACGGCGGATTTGAAACAGCTGATAAATGCCTGCGCGATTGACGACGCCAAACGTGCGGTGCACTCGATCAAAGGCGTTGCCGGCAGCCTTGGCGCGCTGCGGCTCCAGGAAGAATCCCACCAGTTGGAAATGGCTCTGGACCGAGGCGCCCCGGATCTGGATCATCTCCTGATTCGTTTCGAAGATGCGCTGGACGAGATACTGTCTGGCCTGGTTGCGCTGTAGGGTCCTACCCTCAAGCTGGCGATGACGGGAGGTTAACCCTCGAACACCAGAAGAATTTGCTCAAGACCGCTGTCCAGCACCGCTTCCGGCGGTATCTGAATAGTCGTCAATATCACAACAACGAAACACATGTATATGATCAGGCCACAGAGTAGTGCGTGTAACGTAGGATTTTTCAAGAGCTTAGCAAATCGTTGTTTCATGGGCGGGACCAACAAGTAAATTGATAGAAATTCACCGAAGTGATGCATGCTTGGGAAACGCGCCCAATTACGTTAATCATCGGATGGCAGGTCGAGAACTTTAAAACGGAGCGTCGGAAGTACTTGCGCGGTGGTTCGCCAATCGGCGCACGATGGTGCATGAGTGGCGTCACCCTGCGATCTTTGCAAAGACAAACAGCCGCAATTCGGGGAAACTACTCGGTAACCGGCGCAGGACTGCGCTGGTCAGGTGAACTCAAGCCAGTAGACGGTAAAACCCAATATCAGCAGTGCGACTTCCACCAGTGATATCCACAACAACATGTAAAGAATGCGCCGGGCGGTGGGTTTCAGGGGTTGCCAGATGCGGCGCATATACCAGCGCCAGGGTGCGAGCCACGACCAGCGACGCCACATCACCAGATAGAGCTGCAGATCACCGGCCCACTTGATCAGGCTTTTGTCCACTTCTCCGAGGCGTTGTTTGCGATCCTCCGGAGATGCTCCGGCGTAGTCGTCGATGATGGTCAAGCGCGAACCCAGCGGGTCGTCTTCGAATTGAAAGCGCGTGGAGGTCTTCAGTCCCTGGGAATAGGTGACCAGCAATGCATCACCCTGCTCGCTGGCGGTGAGGGTATAATCGAAGTCGAATCCCGGCGTTTGGCTGAGATTACGCCCGATGACACGGTACCGGTACGCATCGAGTTGTTGCCAGGTGCTGAATTCTATGAAGGGGTTGATGCGATACAGGCGCTCGATATCCCGGCAGAACTCCTGTAATTGGGTGGCGGTAAGGGGAGTTTTGATGCTTGCCCAGGCTGCGTCTTCCGATGCTGCGGTGGCCGCACCCGGTTCAGGATTCTGCATCAGGGTATGGCACCACCATTACCGGTACGCATAATTTCTTGTTCAGTAATTTTGTCGCCATGCGTGATCGCAGCCCCGGTTTGCCTTTGGGGCGGGGTGATCCCATGACGACGACATCATAGTTACCCTGGTCACAGGCAGCCAACAGGCATTTGTCCGGTTCCCCGAGCACGATTTCGCTGCTGTACCGGAGATTGCGCGCTTCCGCCTTGCCGCGCACACGGGCGCGATGGGTGTCTATCTCGGCGCTCAGTTCGGTCTCCAGATACCGGGTGAACTGATCCCGTGTGCTGCCGTTATTCAGCCAGTCATCGCCAGTCATGCCTTTCCAGAAATCGGGGACCACGATGAAATGTCTCAGCATCGCGCCCTCAGCGCATACGTCCAAGGCAGCATTTTCGGCGGCGATGGCGCCTTCGGTGCCATGACTGGCAAGTAACACATTGTGGGTAGAGTTCATAGTCCAGACTTGGTTTCTGATTGAAAAAAGTGTCCGCGCTTGTCGATTTGCGCGGACACCAACACATTACACAGTTGTGCTATCGGCGTTCAGTACGCCATGTAAATGAACAGTGCGATAGCCAGGGAAAATATCAGGGCCATAAGGTCCTCTCTGCGGTCGCTCCCGAAAATGGATAAGGCGGAGCCGCGGTCAAATTTATCTTCACTCATGGTAAATCCTCCTTATCAAACGGTTTCAGAAACCAGCATCATAACAACAATCAGGGACAGCACGGCTTTCAACAGGCCGACGATACCGCCGATGACCGCCGGTTGACCGCCCGCCTGTTTCATGGCGCCGACGGTTATCTGCATGCCCAGTCCAACCAAGCCAAACGCGAACAACCAGGTAATCCAGCTTCTGAACGCCTTGACCTTTTTCGCCGTATGACGCACGGCTTTGTGCGCGCCGGTCAGAAGGTGATCGGCGTCCTTGGACAGCACTTTGGCATTGACCAGACCCCGCAACACATCATCATCATCGATGCTCATGACTTTACCATTCTCGATGAGGCGACTCAGGGCGGCTTGCTGATCTACGCGTTGCACCTTGCTGCTTTCCGCTTGCAGTGTGGCTTTTTGTTCGGCAGTGAGCAGACTCTTATCCTTGAAACCCTGTTCCGCGGTATTGCCAAAGTATTTGCCCTTGTAATGATTGGCTGGCGCGAAGATACCGGTCGTGGACAGCGCGAACATGAGGATGAAACCAAGCACAAAGACGGGAAATTTCGCGAAAATTACCGCGCCAACATTCACCTTTTGGGCGTTTTCACCTTCCCGCCGCACATACCACACCGCCAGCCACAGCACGATGATCGGCAGGATCAACACGCGCGTGATATTGAAGATTTCCGCGACTTTCAGAGTTTCGATGCCGTCAGGCTGGAACGCAAGGGCCGCGCCCGCGACTTGAGCGGAGTTCAGGATGCCGGTGCCGGCCCAGGCGCCGAATTGCACATGGCCCATGCCCAGCAGATTACCGATGATGGGGAAAACGAACATACAGCCCACGCCCCACAGCAGGATGGTGCCGATGGTATAGGCTATTTCCACTGACTTGGCTTGCACCACCGGCGCGGCTGCGACCGTGGCGGATACCCCGCATACCCCCATGCCCGCCGACAGTACGCCGCCCATGGAGTTGGAGATATTGCGCCGTGCGCCAATCCACAACACGATGCCGACGGAACCCAATACAAAAAAGCCGATCATGATGATGGAGAGACCGCCCAGATTTTTCAGTTCCGCAGCGCTATAAAGCGTGCCCAACAGAATGACACCGGTTTTCAAGCCGAGGCGCGACAAGCGGACACCGTTCTCCGCCCAGGCGGGTACCTTGAACACATTGACGATAATGATCCCCGTGACGATGCCCATGACCACATAGTTGAGTCCGAGCAAGGTATGGATATAAGCGCCGGTATCGCCGACTTTGCCCAGCAGCATGCTGCCGACAGCGACTTCCGGTGCGATGAACCAGCGTACCAGCATGGCGATGAGCAGAATAAACATGCCGCCGGCAATTGACGACGAATAGTAATCCCAATGGCCGGCGGAATGTTTACCGAACCATTGCCAGAGTCCAACCACTGCGGCGATAACGCCGAAGTAAAGCGGCATCGTCGTTAATTCATTGGTATGTCCGTAGGGTTTGCCGTGCCCCAGATGTTCAAGATAACCTGCCAGCAATCCGGCATCCGTGAGATACCAGATCGCCAGCATGATCACGCCGATAATAAACAGCGCGGATGAGTTTTTGGTATATATCATTGCCACTACCCCTCTTGTTTGAGTTATTGAAGTTACAACTAAATGGTCAAAATAACAGAAGAGCAGAACGATAATGCGTTCTTCTCCTGAACCGACTGCTCCTAATCAACCAAAAAAGAATTTAGATAATGCTTTGATGGACCCGCGAGTCTATGCGCTGGCGCCGAGACGGTGGTCCCTAAAAATTTATAATTCGTATACGACTGCGGGCCGCGAGTGTGGCTCCTTATTTTTTCCATGACTTATTGTTTATGTTCAATCAAACTATTTTGTTGTCATGGTGAATTTTAATTTTCGTCTATTTTTACTTCGTAGATTTTATAAATGCAAGTGATAAATCATTCAAATCATTTTATATAGTAAGGGACGCTGATCAGATAGGATTCCGATTATTTGCGGTGTGAGTATTGACCATAGTAATTTCAGTTTTTAGGGATTTGTTTTGTTGTGAATTCCGGGTCATTAAATTATTCAATGAATTTTATAAGCTGAGGTTATGAAGAGCAGGTGCCCGGCGTGCGCAAACAACCTTGCATCGACAGCGAATCTTTATCTGTTACTTTCACGGTCGATGACACGGACGCTATCATCTGATAGCACGCGACGGGAATCCCTTTGAGGGCGCAGGCAAGGGCTGTAGGTTAACGCCGACAGGGCAGCGCTGCCGATAGCCGTCCGGCAAGAATTGCATAGAGGTCGTGGTGGAGCTTATGGGTGAAAATGTGTGGTGCCGAGAGGGAGAATCGAACTCCCACGAGGTTACCCTCACCAGATTTTGAGTCTGGCGCGTCTACCAGTTCCGCCATCCCGGCACGGGACGAAGCAGCGCATTATAATGTATCCGGCCCAAACAGCAAGCCATGCGGATGGCGCCGACCCGGTAACGGGTAAAATCCATGACTTTCTGGTACCCTAGCGCGCCATGAAATTGAGTGATTTCGACTATTCTTTGCCCACTTCCCTGATCGCCCAGCATCCTCCGGTACAACGGACCGGTAGCCGGTTACTGGTGCTGGAGCCTGCGACCGGACGTTGTCAGGACCGCGGTATTGGCCAATTGCCGGCCTTGTTGCGGCGCGGGGATCTATTGGTATTCAATGATACTCGCGTAATCCCTGCGAGATTGATGGGCACTAAGAGCACCGGGGGGCAGGTGGAAGTGGTCGTGGAGCGAATCCTTGAGGATCATCAGGTGCTGGCACAGGTGCGGGCCAGCAAAGCACCCAAGCCGGGGACGCGCATGACACTGGAGGGTGTGTTGGAGGTAACCACCCTTGGTCGTGAGGACGATTTATTCCTGCTCCGCTTTGCGACTGACGAGAGTGTTAACCGCTTGCTGGAACGTCATGGACGACTGCCGTTACCGCCCTATATAGATAGAGAACCAAGCGTCGAGGATCGCGACCGCTATCAAACCGTGTATGCCCGTCACCCCGGTGCGGTTGCCGCGCCCACTGCCGGATTACATTTTGACGCCCCATTGTTGGCTGCGTTGGCCGCCGCCGGTATTGAATCCACCCATGTCACGTTGCACGTGGGCGCTGGTACTTTTCAGCCGGTACGCGTGGAAAATATTGCCGAACATTCAATACACAAGGAGTGGGTGGAGGTCAGTGATGCGGTGTGCCAGGCGATCACGCGCGCGCGCGTGCGCGGCGGGCGTGTCATCGCGGTTGGCACCACCTCGGTGCGCAGTTTGGAAACCGCGGCCCAGGCCTCTGGCGAAGTGCGGCCTTTTCGCGGGGACACCCAGCTCTTTATTTACCCTGGATACCCGTTTCGCGTGGTGGATGGCATCTTGACGAACTTTCATCTTCCTAAATCCAGTTTATTGATGTTGGTATGTGCCTTTGGCGGATATGATGCGGTGATGGCGGCTTACCGGCGCGCGGTAGCGGAGGCCTACCGATTTTTTAGTTATGGTGATGCCATGTTAATTTTACGGGAGCAGCATGAAGTTTCAGATCAGTAACTACGCCGGCGCCGCCCGCCGGGGCCAGCTAATCTTTTCCAGGGGGGTGGTCGACACCCCGGCGTTTATGCCCGTAGGCACTTATGCGACGGTAAAGGCCATGACCCCGGAGGAACTGCTCGACATCGGTGCCCAGATTATTCTAGGCAACACCTACCACCTTATGTTAAGACCGGGCGTGGATGTCATTCAGGCGCATGGCGATCTTCACGGTTTTATGCATTGGGACAAACCGATTCTTACCGATTCCGGGGGGTTTCAGGTGTTCAGCCTCGGGGACATGCGCAAGATCAGTGAGCGCGGGGTGACTTTCAAATCTCCGATTGATGGCAACACCGTATTTTTGGGTCCCGAGGAATCCATGGCGGTGCAGCGGGCCTTGGGGGCGGATGTGGTGATGATCTTCGATGAGTGTACGCCGCACCCGGCCGATGAAAAAACCACGCGGGAGTCCATGGCGTTGTCATTGCGGTGGGCGGAGCGCAGCAAAAAAGCGCATGATGACAATCCCGCCGCCTTATTCGGCATTATTCAGGGGGGTATGTTTGAACAATACCGGGACCAATCGTTGCAGGGCCTGCTGGATATTGGTTTTGACGGTTACGCCATCGGTGGCTTGTCTGTGGGGGAGTCCAAGGAAGACATGTTGCGTATTCTGGGCCATACCGCGCCCCAGATGCCCACTGCCAAGCCGCGCTATTTGATGGGCGTGGGCAAGCCCGAGGATATCGTGGAAGCGGTGCGTCGTGGCATAGACATGTTCGACTGTGTGATGCCCACCCGTAATGCGCGCAATGGCCACTTGTTCACCAGCGATGGTGTGGTACGCATTCGCAACAGCCAATATGAGCGGGATACCCGGCCGCTGGAAGAGGGTTGTGGTTGTTACACTTGCCGGTATTACAGCCGGGCCTATTTGCGCCATCTGGATAAGGGTAATGAAATCCTGGGGTCCCGGCTGAATACAATCCACAACCTGTTCTATTACCAGCGATTGATGGGGGACATCCGCAAAGCCATTGATCAGGGTCGGTTTGAGGATTTTGTTGGGGAATTTTATGACCAACGGTCCCAAAATCCCCCATCTATGTAATAATACGCGTTTTTTTAAGCAGGCATTTTACCTTCAGGGTCCAGGACGGCCGGAAGGGAGTTTCGGGAGTCCGGCAGTCGCTGGAGCTCAAGTATGCCAATCGATTGTCCAGCAAAGCTGAAAAGGGTGATTCATGAGTTTCTTTATTACCGATGCCATCGCCGATGGTGCGGCGGCAACGTCGCCGCAAGGCAGTATCGCGGGCTTTCTGCCTATTATTGTCATCTTCGTGTTGTTCTATTTCCTGCTGATCCGCCCGCAGACCAAACGGGCCAAAGAACTCAAGAAGATGGTGGAATCGCTGGCCAAAGGCGATGAGGTCACCACCAATGGAGGCGTTCTGGGCATAATCGACAGCCTTGATGAGAATTTCGTTAATCTCAAGGTGGCGGACGGTGTCGTGATCAAGGTGCAACGGCAAGCTGTAGCCTCTTTGTTACCCAAAGGTACTGTTAAAGCCGGTTGATATTAGCCAACGATAACTAACATTAGAAGAAAGAGATCAAGCTGCTATGAATCAGTATCCTGTCTGGAAGTATCTACTCATCCTGGTTTCGGTCGTGGTCGGTGCGCTCTATGCGCTGCCGAACGTTTTCGGCGAAGATCCGGCGGTGCAAATCTCGTCGACGCGCAGTGCCCGGGTTACCGAAGCCACGCGCGATGACATGGTCGCATTGCTGGATCGTAGTGGCTTGAAGACGCTGGACGCGGTTTACGAATCCGGCACCTTGCTGATACGGTTTCAGAACACGGAAGAACAGCTGAAGGGCAAGGATCTGATCACCGCGGAACTGAATCGACAGGATAAGAGCCATGTCGTGGCCTTGAATCTGGCGCCCCGCACTCCCGCCTGGCTGACCGCATTGAACGCCATGCCCATGTACCTGGGTCTGGATTTGCGCGGCGGGGTACACTTTTTGATGGAAGTGGATATGGAATCGGCCTTGAACAAGGCCGTCGACCGCTACCACGACGATATCCGCACTTTGATGCGTGATAACAAGGTGCGCTCGCTGATCATCGACGAAATACGCCCGAGCGGCGATAACCGACCCGGCGTGGAAATTCGCTCGCGTGACAAGGCCTCCATCGACCAAGCCAAAAAAATCATTGCCAAGGAATATTCATCACTGGTGCTGAAGGAGGATGAACGCGAGGCGCAGTTTTTTCTGACCGCGGTCATTGGTGAATCCGAGGAACTGGAGACCAAGCGCTTTGCGGTGAAGCAGAACATCACGACGCTGCGGCGTCGGGTAAATGAACTGGGAGTCGCGGAGCCGGTGATTCAGCAACAGGGCGTGAGTCGCATCGTGGTGCAGTTGCCGGGCGTGCAGGATACCGCGCGCGCCAAGGATATTCTCGGTGCCACCGCAACCTTGGAATATCGCGCTCAGGATATCGAACATGATGTTCAGGCCGCGCTGGATGGTCGGGTTCCCGCCGGTTCCAAGCTCTACAAGGACCGGGACGGTAAGCCGGTATTGTTGAAGCGGCAGGTAATTGTTACCGGTGACCAGATCACCGACGCCGCCTCCGGTATCGATAAAAGCAATGGCAGTCCGGCGGTGTTCGTCACCCTGGATGGCAAGGGCGCCAAGCTCATGGACAAGTTTACCAAGGAAAATGTCGGTAAGCCCATGGCCGTTGTGTTCATCGAAAGAAAAGTGGAGACAGTGATCGGCGCCGACGGCAAGCCGATGAAGAAAAGAGAGACCAAGGAAGAGGTCATTAATCTGGCGACGATACGCGAGCGGTTCAGCCGCCGCTTCCAGACCACCGGGCTGGACAGCACCGAAGAAGCTCATAATCTCGCTTTGTTGTTGCGCGCCGGTGCGCTGGCGGCGCCCTTGGAAATCGTGGAAGAACGTACCATCGGGCCCAGCCTCGGGCAACAGAATATCAGCCAGGGGCAACTGTCGGTGATCATTGGCTTCGTGCTGGTGCTGGTTTTCATGGTGGTCTATTACCGGGGATTCGGTGTCGTTGCCAATCTGGCGCTGGCGGGCAATGTGATCCTGATCGTGGCGGTGCTTTCGATGCTGCAGGCCACCCTGACCCTGCCCGGTATCGCCGGTATCGTGTTAACAGTGGGTATGGCGGTGGATGCCAATGTCTTGATCTTTGAACGCATACGCGAGGAATTGGCGACCGGTAATACTCCCCAGGCCAGTATCCACGCCGGCTATGAGCGCGCCTTCGCCACTATCGCGGATGCCAATATCACCACGCTCATCGCCTCGCTGGTATTGTTCAGTTTCGGTACCGGCCCCATCAAGGGATTCGCCGTGACCCTGTCCATCGGTATTCTCACTTCCATGTTTACCGCCATCATGTTTACCCGTGCCATCGTCAATCTGGCGGTGGGCGGCAAACGTATTTCGAAGTTATCGATTTAAGGAGCCGGTCGAGTTATGAAAATCTTCACGCAACGCACGCAGTTCGATTTTCTCGGCAAGCGTAAGCTGGCGTATATCTTCTCCGGGACGCTGTTGGCGGTATCGATTCTGTCCCTGGCGGTACAACAGCTCAATTTCGGGTTGGATTTCACCGGCGGTACGCTAATTGAGCTAAAATACGCGGACAGCGTGGAACTGGGTGATGTCCGCAGTGTACTGCAACAGGAAGGCTACGATGACACCGTGGTGCAGCATTTCGGCACCACCAGTGAAGTGCTGGTGCGCGTGGCGCCACAAGAGGGTGTCAGCAGTTCGGAGTCCAGTAACAAGATAATCGCCGCGTTGCGCGCCACCTACCATGAAGTGCAGGCGGAAAGTTCTGTCACCGGAGCCCAGAAATGTCTACCGGAAGGCGCCACCACGCCCGTCGATTGTCAGGTGCAAATGCAGCGTGTCGAATTCGTGGGTCCGCAGGTCGGGGACGAGCTGGCGGAAGACGGCGGTTTGGCGCTGATTTATGCCTTGGTCGGGATTTTGATTTATGTCGCGTTCCGATTCGAATACCGTTTCGCTCTTGGCGCGGTCGCGGCATTGATTCATGATGTGATCATCACCCTGGGGTTGTTCTCGATATTTCAGCTGGATTTCGATCTCACGGTGTTGGCGGCATTGCTCGCGGTTATTGGTTATTCCCTCAATGACACTATTGTGGTGTTCGACCGGATTCGGGAAAACTTCCGGAAGATGCGCAAGGGAACAACCGAAGAAGTGGTTAACAACTCGCTCAATCAGACCTTGTCGCGTACCATCATGACTTCCTTGACGACGTTATTGGTGTTGGTCGCGTTGTTCATCTTCGGCGGTGATTTGATCCACAATTTCGCCCTGGCATTGATCGTTGGTATCGTGATTGGTACCTACTCCTCCATTTACGTCGCCTCCGCGGCGGCCATCGCGCTTGGCATCAGCAAAGCGGATCTCGCACCCGTTAAAAAGGAAGGTGCGGATATGGATATGATGCCCTGACCTCCGGTTAAATTTCCCGGCGGTTGTTGCCGCCGGGAAGCCTTGTTTGTCCAAGAGGGCACGCCATTTCGGCTTGTGCTTTACATGCCATGAATTTTCTGTGTGACGAGATGCTGCATGCGCTGGGTCGTTGGTTACGGGCGGCCGGCTATGATGTGGTGATTGCGGCGCAGGCCCGTCCGGACCACGAAATTCTGGCTCAAGCCATTGACGAGGATCGAGTTTTGCTGACCCGGGATCGGTCTTTTCCGGCGGCACCGACCGCTAATTCGGGGCAGGTGCTACTGCTGAAAAGTAACGGTCTTGAGGCCAATGTCCGGGAACTGATGCAAATTATTCCGGTGAATTGGCTGCTGGCTCCTTTCACCCGTTGCCTGGAATGTAATACGCCCTTGGTGGCCGCTGATCACTCCGCGATGGCGCGCATCCCGCAGGAATTCCGTGCGGTACCGGGGGGCAATTACTATTGCCCCCGTTGTGATAAAGTATATTGGAACGGCGGGCATGCGGCGCGCATGCGTCAACGCCTGGCGGGTTGGCAGAAAGTCCGCACTTGATGACGCCTGGTGCTGGCTCTGCTGATAAATGGGGGGAACGATATGCGCTATTCTTGGTTTTTTTACCCAGGATGGCTGTTAGCCGGTGTATTGCTCGTGGCTAATGCGCACGCTTTCGGTTTGGGAGCAAGTGTCATTGGTATTTCGATTGGATGAGCATGGCGACTAGGTTGGCGCATATCGGTAGTGTCGGCGGATTCATATGGTGGAGCACGCCATGAATATGCGTGACTTTCAGTGTCTTGGATTGATTAGGCTGGGGTTGGGTATGGGTCTGGCTATCCTGTGCGCCGTTCGCGCCGCGGTGGCTGCGGAACTGATAACCGGAACGGACGAAGAAGCGCAACTGCCTTTCTGGGAGGTGCGCACTGAAGCTATGACCCTGCGGTTGGTGCAGCGTTTGCCGGACCAAACTCGAGGTTTCTTTCTCGCTCGCGGATTCACCGCACTCCAGGCCGACGCTATCGCCAATAGTTGTCTTTTTCAAACCGTGTTTCACAATATCTCCACCCAAGGTCAAGAAGGCGTCTTGCGCTATGATTTACGGGATTGGCACGTGAATTTTCAAGGAGACTCCCGATCCGTTAAAACCCGTGAACACTGGCGCGATGCATGGTCAGGTGAGAAAGTTTCTCCGGCCGCGCGTCTCGCATTGGAGTGGGCCCTGTATCCTACGCAGCAAAGTTATCAGGCGGGCGATTACAATTGGGGGATGACCACCTTTGATATGTCGCCTGGATCGCTGTTTCAGCTGGATGTGTCGTGGCATCAGCAGGGCAAACGCCACACATTTACCATTGATCGCATCGAATGCGCACCCGATGAGACACGGGAGCCAAAGGACAGTCAATGATCAGGCGCAAGAAAATATTGTTTTGGGTGTTGCTGCAGTCGCTTGTAGTCGTCAACGCCGCGGCAAGTCAGACGTTGCCGGTATTGGAGCCGGTCATGGAAGCACCCGAGTTCGTGCTTCCCGACGACGGCGGTAAGATTCATCGGCTGAGTGACTATCGCGGAAAGGTCGTAGTGCTGAATTTCTGGGCCACGTGGTGTCCGCCCTGCCGCCAGGAAATGCCGTCCATGGAGCGTGCCTGGGAGCAACTGAAAAACGAGGCTGTCGTCGTGCTTGCGGTCGATGTCGGGGAGAGCGCCGCTACCGTATTCGAGTTTACCGGCCAATACCCCGTAACATTTCCGCTGTTGCTGGATAGCAGCGGAGAAGTCGTAAATAAATTTCCAGTGATCGGATTACCCACCACCTTTATCATCAGTCCCAAGGGGTTGGTAACGCACCGGGCCGTCGGTGGCCGCGCGTGGGACGATCCGGAACTGCTGCAGATGCTGCGCGCAATGCGGCGCTGAACCGTGGCTGGTTGATATGGAATGTGTCGCGTACCGGTGACCGGCGCCTGTCACGGATATCACCAAAAAGGTATTGGAGAAATCATGACTTCACATACAATGTTCAGCTTGGGAAACGCGGTACGTCCTCTGGTGCTGCTTGATCGTTGGTTGCATCCTTACCGGCACCAGGCCAACGTCGATATGCATGGACACACGGTGATGTTGCGATGGACCAGCCGCGCCAACGACACCTTGCTGGCCCGGACGCAACCACTGGTTGTGGAAGCTCAATTATATTTCTCCTGTGTGATCAAAAAACGTGTGCTGTTTCATGAGACGGCCGCGGCAAACGATGTGCCGGTGGTGTCGCCGTTGAATTTCAGATTCCGGCTGGTGCAAGCGTCTTCTTGCGATCCTGTGGAATTTGCCCGGCATTATCCCGAACAGCAACAGTTGCAACCCGATGCCGCGACAAATATCCGGCCGCGGCGGGTGTGCTTGGACCACATCCGGGGCCAATGGGTCGGTGAGTTTGAATTGTAACAGCAGGGCATTCCTATACTGTTAACCTTCAGCGTACCGGGGAAAGCGGTTGGCAAAATTCCGGATTACACGGAGCAGTCGCTTTCAGGCTGGGAGTCCTTGACCTGGTGTTCGGTCTATACGAGTTATACGATTGACGAAGGTTCCTCAATGGTGCGCGGATCCATTTCCACCGCGACCGGCGAGGTACGGGCCATCGGCACAAAGACCGTTTGTTCATTTAGGGGTACCGGTGGACTTTGGCGCATGCGGTAGAGGGTAAACAGCGCCAGCAGACCCAGAATGGTTCCCTGATAAATCAGGAATGTGCGCGCGCCCCAAAGGTTCATGAGCAGGCCGGCGATGACCGGTCCAATGGTGGCGCCGATGCCATTGAGCATTAGGATATTACGCGTCGCCTCCAGGACTTCCGATGGTGTCAGATGATCGTTGGTGTGGGCCACGCAGAGAGAATACACGGAGAACGCGAATCCCCCCCACAGTGCGGTGAGGATGATCAAGCTGAGGCTGGAGATTTCAGCCAAAACATACCCCGCGGTCATGGCGCCACTGCCGGCGCAACAGATCAAAAGCAGCACCAAACGTCGATCGCGCCGGTCCGATTGATGGCCAATGGGGTATTGCAGCAGCGCCCCGGCACAAACCACGGTGAACATGAAAATGGCGATAACGGTCGTGGACATGCCGAGGCTCTGGCCGAAAACCGGTCCCAGCGCCCAAAACGCGCCATTGCCGAGCCCGGTCGCAAAGGAACCGGTGGCGCCTAAAGGCGAAATGGTAAATAACTTGGTCAGGCTGATATGTGGCGTCACCGCCGCTACGGGTGCGGATAAGGGGGTCAACGCAATCGGCACCAGCGCCAGACACATGAACATGGCGGCGATGGCAAAGCTGGCCAATTGGTTGGTACCGTAAATCAACAATAAGAATTGACTGATCGCCAGGGCGAGCAGCGTGACCGTCATATAGGTCGCCAGTATCTTGCCGCGCTCCGCCGGTCGGGCTTGCCCGCTGAGCCAGCTCTCGATGACCATATACATGCCGATCATGCAGGCGCCGGTAATGACGCGCAGTAACCACCAGAATATCGGATTTACGATCAGGCCATGCAAAATGACCGTGCAGGCGGCGATTGCCGCCATGGCGGAAAAAGTCCGGATATGTCCCACCCGACATATCAAGCGCGCCATGAAAAAGGTACCGAGAATATAGCCGAGGAAATAACCGGACATGATAAAGCCGACGGTGAAGTCCGAATATCCTTCCAGATTGGCGCGTAAGGCGATTAGGGTTCCGAGAAATCCCGAGCCCAGCAACAGTATGGCAATGCCGAGCAGTAACGAATGGATGGGGTCGCTGTGTGAGGTCATGAAGTGAGGATATCCGCCATGCAACGATTGTCAACTGATTCACGCATGATGCACCTGAAAAATCATGGGAGATCTCAGGCGATTGTGCGATGCCTGCACCAATAGGATTGAGGTCCACTAAATCTGTTCGACCCGTTCCAGTAACATCTCGCCCCGTTTGCCAATGTTATCAAATAGGTGGGCAAATAGGTGAGCGTCCCCTTTTTTGCCTTTGTTGCAAATTAGTGATTAACAGCGGCAAAGTCAGTGGACGGCGCTGTTTTCTCCGGGTTGTGTGATCAGCAGAATACTTTTGGCGCCGGCGAGTTTCGCGATGTCGATGATCTGGACAACCTGGTCGTAACTTACGCGGCGGTCTGCTTGTACGGCAACGTAGAATTTGTCGGTTTCCGCGAAATGTTTTTGTAATTGGTTGAACAGAATGGATTGGTTGACGGTTACGCCTTGAAAGTAGATGACTCCGTCAGCGTCGATCTTGATCACGAACTCCGGTAGCGCGTCTTTATCTGAGCTTTGAGTGGCAGGAACTTTGATATATATTCCCTGTTGTTCGACAAAATTACTGGCCAGAAGGAAGAAGATCAGCAGTAGGAAGACAATATCGATCAGTGCGGTCAAGTGGATGGTAGGGTGGGTGACTTTCTTGCCGGGGAATCGCATGGAGGTATCAAGCGCCGTGTGTATGGGTTTTCGCCCAGACTTTCATAAAGGCGATTGAAACCTCTTCCAGTTCCTCCTGAATCACGTGGAGCTTGGTTTCCAGGTGATTATGAAAAAATAACAGAGGTATAGCCGCCACCAAGCCGAATGCGGTGGTCAGCATGGCCTCCCAAATGCCCCCGGCCAGAACCGCGGCGTTGACACTGCCACCCATGTTTTCGACCACAAAGAAAGCTTTGATCATGCCAATGACGGTGCCCAGTAATCCCAGCAGGGGCGCCACACTGGCAAGGATCGCCAGCGTGTTCAGTCTGCCGGCGAGGGTGGAAACTTCCTTTTCCACCGCGTGTTCCAGCACCATTTCCACGGTTTCCCGATCGGGTCGCTCCAGTTGCAATACTTCGCGCAACAGGCGTTTGTCAATCGCATACGGATTGGGTGCCTGCTCCAGCAGGGTCAATGCGGTGGTGACATTCCGCGCGTACACCAACTGAAAAATCGCTTCGTTATCCCGGTCACGTTTCAGGACCCGGCGATACAGGGCAAAGCGTTCAAAAAAAATCGTGGTACCGAGCACCGAACAGAACAGAATCGGCCAAATCAGCAAACCGCCTTTATTAAACAGATCAAGTAAATCGATATTCACCAAGAGACGGTCATCCGTATATTAAGTGGCGGCAGGCGAAAGACCTGCACCCATGCAGACTATTATTACACAATTGGAAGTGGGCTCAGGTAGTGAGTGTCCACAATCAGTTGTGTTGAAATTGAGCGCAGGCAGTGGCTGTCCTGCATCTGTGCTGCATATGCTCAGCTAGTGCTCAGCTAGCGGTGGGTGTCCTGTGTAGACTCTGTGTAGACTGCATAGGGGTGCACAAGGTGGGTGTCCTGAATATGCGTGTCTGAATATGCTTATGCGTGCAATAGTCCACACAATAAGTGATAGTAGAGCCTCTAACAAGCTGAAATTCTGGAAAAACCTCAATGCTACATTGGCCAGTCGCTGGCCATGCTGGTAAAATAAGCGCCTCTTTTTCACCGTTCCGGTGCCGCAGTAGTCCGGCTCCGGCACAGTGGTGCAATGCTCAGCAAATAAAGTTTCCCAGCGTACATCTGCCGGATGTAAGGAGTCTCGATGTTTACCAAAGATATGAAAATTGCAGGGTTCGACGACGAACTGTGGGCCGCTATCAAGGATGAAGAAACGCGCCAGGAAGAACATATCGAACTCATTGCGTCGGAAAACTACGCCAGCCCACGCGTTATGGAGGCCCAGGGCTCGGTACTCACCAACAAATATGCCGAAGGTTATCCCGGCAAGCGCTATTACGGCGGTTGTGAAAACGTGGATGTGGCCGAACAGCTGGCCATCGATCGGGTAAAAGCGTTATTCGGCGCGGACTATGCGAATGTGCAACCCCATTCCGGATCACAGGCCAATGCGGCGGTGTACCTGGCCCTGCTGCAACCGGGCGATACTGTGCTGGGCATGAGTCTGGCCCATGGCGGGCACTTGACCCATGGCGCCAAGGTGAACTTTTCCGGCAAATTATTCAACGCGGTGCAGTACGGTCTGGACGAGGCTACCGGCGAAATCGACTATCAGCAGGTGGAGAATCTCGCCCGTGAGCACAAGCCGAAGATGATCGTCGCGGGGTTCAGCGCATATTCACGGGTGGTGGATTGGCGGCGATTTCGTACCATCGCGGATGAAGTGGGTGCTTACCTGATGGTGGACATGGCCCATGTCGCGGGTCTGGTGGCCACCGGCCACTACCCCAATCCGGTACAGATCGCCGATGTCACCACGTCGACCACGCATAAAACGCTGCGCGGTCCCCGCGGCGGTATCATCCTGGCGAAAGCGAATCCCGATCTTGAAAAGAAATTCAATTCCCTGGTGTTCCCTGGTACCCAAGGCGGTCCCCTGATGCATGTAATTGCCGCCAAGGCCGTGGCATTCAAGGAGGCCATGGGGCCGGATTTCAAAACTTATCAAGGGCAGGTGGTCGCCAATGCCCGGGCCATGGTCGCGGTAATGCAGGAGCGGGGTTACAAGATCGTTTCCGGCGGCACCGACAATCACCTGTTTCTGGTGGACCTGATCGACAAGGGCATTACCGGCAAAGCGGCAGATGCCGCCTTGGGCAGCGCCAATATCACGGTGAACAAGAACGCGGTGCCCAACGATCCCCAGTCCCCCTTTGTGACCAGCGGCATTCGCATCGGTACCCCGGCCGTGACCACACGCGGTTTCAAGGAAGCGGAGATTCGGCAATTGACCGGCTGGATTTGTGACATACTGGATGATCTCGATAATCCGTCGGTGATCGCGCGCGTCAAGGAACAAGTGCTGGCGATTTGTAAACGGTTTCCTGTTTATCATTAGACACGGATGTCGGAATCGCTGGGGCTCGGTTGGCGGAGGAAAATATGCGCTGCCCATTTTGTCATTGTGAAGATACCAAGGTTGTAGACTCGCGTTTGGCCAATGAAGGCTTTACGGTGCGTCGGCGTCGGGAATGTACCGTGTGCAGCGAGCGTTTTACCAGTTTTGAAACGGCGGAGCTGGTGATGCCGCAAATCATCAAGAACAATGGTACCCGCGAACCCTTTCACGAGGATAAATTGCGATCAGGAATCGTACGTGCCCTGGAAAAACGACCGGTGGATGTTGATGCCGTGGAAGCGGCGATCAACCGTATCCGCCACCGTATACGCGCCATCGGCGACCGGGAGGTTACGACCCAGCGAGTCGGTGAGTGGGTAATGGCGGAACTGCGGGATCTGGATCAGGTGGCATACGTGCGCTTTGCGTCCGTTTATCGCAGTTTCGAGGATGTGAAAGAATTTCGCGAGGAGATAGAACGCCTGGAGAATCAGCCGCCACCGGATATCGCGCGCCATCAGATACCGTTACTACCGGAAGACAAGACTTAACACCCACGTTGCCACGACTTCTCACACACGATTATGGCTACTGATACCGATATTCATTTCATGAACCGCGCTTTGCAGCTGGCGGCGATGCCGACGGTCAGTCCGCATCCGAATCCGCGCGTGGGCTGCGTGCTGGTACGGGATTCCCAGATTGTCGGCGAGGGGTATCACGAACGGGCGGGTGAATTCCATGCGGAGATTGGCGCATTGCGTCAGGCCGGCGATCAGGCACGAGGTGCCACCGCTTATGTCACCCTGGAACCCTGCTGCCATACCGGCAAGACTCCACCCTGCACTGAGGCGCTGATTGCCGCAGGAGTCAGCCGTGTGGTGAGCGCCATGTCCGATCCCAATCCCCAGGTGGCGGGCAGGGGGCACGCGCAACTTACGGCTGCCGGCATTCAATGCGACAGCGGCTTGTTGGAAGCCCAAGCTCGTGTGTTAAACCGGGGTTTTATCCGCCGCATGGAGCATGGACGCCCCTGGGTAATCAGCAAGCTGGGCATGAGCCTGGATGGACGTACCGCCATGGCCTCGGGCGAAAGCAAGTGGATAACCTCGGAAGCCTCGCGCGACGATGTGCAGTTGCTGCGGGCTCGGGCCAGTGCCGTGCTTACCGGCATCGGTACGGTCGTGACCGACAATCCGCGTCTGACAGTGCGCATGCCGGGCCATGACCCGAAGCGCCAACCGTTGCGCGTGGTGCTCGATAGCGGTCTTAAAATTTCCCCGTCAGCCAAGGTTTTGGCGCCACCGGGCAAGGCAGTGGTATGTTACCATGGGGACCACGCGGCCCACCGCAAAACCTTGATAGAGAATGGGGTTACTCTGCATGCTTTGCCAGGTACCGAACAAGGGGTTGATTTAGAGGCGGTATTTGCCACATTGACCCGGGAATACCAGGTAAATGAGGTGTTGGTGGAGGCTGGCGCGCGTCTCAACGGCGCTTTGGTGGACGCGGGGTTGGTCGACGAATTCGTGATTTATATGGCACCGGTAATCATGGGAGACCAGGCCCGAGGCCTGTTTCATTTGCCGCGTCTGGAAACCATGGCGCAGAAACTGGTTCTGCAAATTACCGATATGCGTGCCGTGGGCACGGACTGGCGTATCAGCGCCACACCGAAGTAAAGGTGATCCATGTTCACAGGCATTATTCAGGCGGTGGGTGCCATTGCCGCGATCGAAGCCCGGGGCGGCGACAGTCGCTACCGGATTCAGACCGGTAAGCTGGATCTGTCCGATGTAGTGCTGGGCGACAGTATCGCCGTCAATGGCGTGTGTTTGACTGCCGTGGCGTTGGAGGCCAGGGGATTCAGCGCCGATGTTTCGCAAGAAACCCTGCAACGAACGACACTGGGCGGGTTACTGCCCGGAGCCCCCGTGAATCTGGAAAAAGCCGTGACCCCCAGTACCCGATTGGGAGGACATTTCGTCAGCGGTCATGTGGACGGTGTGGCCCAGGTAATGGATCGGCGCATGGTGGGTCGTTCGGTGCAGTTCACGGTGCGTCTGCCTCCAAACCTTGCAAAATACGTTGCCGAGAAAGGTTCTATTGGTGTCGATGGAGTAAGTTTGACGGTTAACGGTGTCCACGGTGCGGATTTTGAATTGAATATCGTGCCTCATACCCTGGACGAGACCATCTGCGGTGCTTACCGGGTCGGTACCGAGGTGAATATCGAGGTGGATATTATCGCGCGCTACCTGGAACGGTTATTATTAGGAGATCGGGCAGCCCAGCCAGCGGCGGGTGTGACCCACGAGTTATTGATGCAGCAAGGATTTATGAAGGAATGACCGGATTGCCACCCAAACACACACAACGCGGCTTCAACACCATCGAGGAAATTCTCGCGGATATCCGTGCCGGCAAGATGGTGATCCTGGTGGACGATGAAGACCGGGAGAATGAGGGCGACCTGATCATGGCTGCCAGCAAAGTCCGGCCCGAAGACATCAACTTCATGGCCCGTTATGGCCGCGGTCTGATCTGTCTGACCCTGACCCAGGAGCGCTGTCGGCAATTGCGTTTGCCGCTGATGGTGAGCGATACCAATGACAAGCACGGCACCAATTTCACCGTGTCCATCGAGGCGGCGCAAGGTGTTACTACCGGTATTTCCGCCTATGACCGGGCAGTGACCGTGCGTGCCGCCGTGGCCCCGGATGCCGGTGCCGCCGATATCGTGCAGCCGGGTCACATTTTTCCGATCATGGCGCGTCCCGGCGGGGTGCTGACCCGAGCGGGGCATACGGAAGCGGGTTGCGATCTGGCGCGGCTGGCGGATTTGGAACCGGCGGCGGTGATCGTCGAGATTCTCAACGAAGACGGCACCATGGCGCGACGTCCGGATCTGGAAAAATTCGCCCAGGAGCATACGCTCAAGATCGGTACTATCGCCGATCTCATCAGCTATCGGTTGAAAACCGAAAAAACCATCGAGCGCGTGGCGCACTGGCAGTTGAATAACGAATTCGGCGAGTTCGATGTCATCAGCTATCAGGATCAACTGACCAGGAATATCCACCACGCCTTGACCTTGGGAAATATTGACAGCGAATCCGCCACCCTGGTACGGGTGCACATGCACGACCTGATCGCCGATGTGCTACAGGCGGATCGGGAAGATTGCGGTTGGCCCTTGCGCCGCGCCATGCGCCGCATCGGCGATGAAGGCAAGGGCGTGATCATCTTGCTGCATTCCGCGCAGGATACCGTCGAGATGAAGCAGCGGTTACAGCATTACCAACTGCAGGATGAACGAGCCTCGCAATCGGAACGTGAACATAATCCCGATCTGCGCACCTACGGCATTGGCGCGCAGATTCTTGGCGATCTGGGCGTACGCCGTATGCGCTTGCTGAGCGCACCCAAGAAATTCCATGGTCTGTCGGGATTCGACCTGGAAGTTGTTGACTACGTACCATGTGATTGATAGCAAGAGTGAATTGAAACCATGAACGACATAACAATTAAAGAAGGCAATCTCATCGTCCAAGGCGCAAAGTTCGGCCTGTTGGTGAGTCGCTTTAACAGTTTTATCACCGACAGTCTGCTGGCGGCCGCGGTCGATACCCTGGTGCGCCACGGGGCGGACAAAAAGCATCTGGAAATCGTGCGCGTCCCCGGCGCCTTCGAATTGCCGCTGGCGGCGAAAAAAATGGCGGCCAGCGGTAACTATGACGCGATCGTGGTGCTGGGCGCGGTGATCCGCGGCGGCACGCCCCATTTTGAATATGTGGCGGGCGAATGCGTCAAGGGTATCGCTACGGTTTCCCACCAGTATGACCTGCCGCTCGCCTTCGGCGTGCTCACCGTAGATACGATCGAGCAAGCTATCGAGCGCGCCGGCACCAAAGCCGGAAATAAAGGCGTGGAAGCGGCGTTGTCCGCCATTGAAATGGTTAATGTCTTGAAGCAACTGGGCTGATCGCCCGTAGGAAACAACGTTATGTCACAGGCGAGAAGCCGGGCGCGGCGCGCGGCCATGCAGGCTTTGTATCAATGGCAGATCGCCAAACATAATATTCGAGATATCGAATCCCAGTTCATGGCTGAGCAGGACATGACACAGGTGGATGGTGATTACTTCGGTACGCTATTGCATGGGGTGCCGAAGCAACTGGATGTCATCGACGCCGAACTGGCCCAGGTCGTGGATCGCGAAGTACAGCAAGTGGACCCCATCGAACTGGCGTTGCTGCGTATCGGGGTTTATGAGTTCATGTTCCAGCTGGATGTACCCTATAAAGTCGTGATCAATGAGGCGGTGGAGCTGGCCAAGAAGTACGGCGCGGAAGACGGCCACAAATATATCAATGGTGTGCTGGATAAGCTGGCGCGCAAGTTGCGCGCGGTCGAATGCAGCGCTCGTGCCGGGTCTTCCCGCTGATACCGTTGGCATGGCGGGTGCCGCTCTCCGCGTATTGTTATGACCGACAATGAATTCGATATCATCGCCCATTTCTTCCAAGGACGCCAAGCCTTGCCGGCAGCAGTGGTCACGGGTATCGGCGACGATGCCGCGATTCTGGATATTCCCCCGGACTCGCAATTAGTCGTTACCATGGACACCCTCAACGCCGGGGTGCACTTTCCAGTCGACACGGCACCGGCGGACATCGCCTGGAAAACCCTGGCGGTGAATCTCAGCGATCTTGCCGCCATGGGCGCCAGCCCGCGTTACTTTACTTTATCGCTCAGTTTGCCCGGTAGTGACACCGCTTGGTTGGAAGCATTCGCCACTTCATTGTTCGCGGCCGCCGATACCTACGACATTACCTTGGTGGGTGGTGATACCACCCGCGGGCCCCTGTCCCTGTCGGTGTGCGCCTTTGGCACAGTGGCACGAGGCCGCGCCTGCACACGTCAGGGCGCCCGGGCGGGTGACCGGATTTACGTCACCGGTACGCTGGGTGATGGTGCCGTGGGCCTGCGCATCGCGCTGGGCCAACTTGAGGCGACTCCGCAAACCAGTGACTATCTTCTGCAACGCCTGCGCCGGCCCATCCCACGCGTGGCCATCGGTGTGGGTGCGGCATCGTATGTCAGCGCCATGATCGATATTTCCGATGGTCTGGCGGCGGACTTGGGACATATCCTCACGGCCAGCGCTGTCGGCGCCGAGCTCGCGGTGGCGCAACTGCCGCTTTCCGCACAGGCCTGCGCGACCGTGAGCCATGACGAGGTGGTGATGCTGGCCTTGACCGGTGGTGATGATTATGAACTTTGTATGACCGTGCCCCAGACGCAGGTGTCGGCATTTGAGGCCCGGGCGCGGCAACGGGGCTGGCCGCTTACCTGTGTCGGCATGATCACTGAACAACCTGGATTACGGGTGATACGTACCGACGGCAGTGAACTGGTTCTCGGTCGGCGCGGGTACCAACATTTTTCCGTCAACGACACAACTGAGCAATCTTCATGAAAAAGGTGACACCCGCCCAGGCGCGGGTATTGTTGAAGCATCCGGTACATCTCATTTCGTTGGGTTTTGGTAGCGGCCTCAGTCCCTGGGCACCAGGAACCGCGGGTACATTGGTCGCGATTCCTATCCAGTTCGCCTTGAGTCAGACCCCCCAATGGTGCTATCTGGCGGTTACCTTGGCGACGATCATGCTGGGTATCTGGACATGTGGACAAACCGCCAAAGCCCTGGGTGTGCATGATGCCAGTGTCA
>JAHECY010000208.1 GCA_024641505.1 Gammaproteobacteria bacterium | reverse complement strand
TCTTAGAGAACGCGCAGACCCAGATGCAGACGGAATTACAAACCTACCTGACCAACCAACCGACACCGCCCACGGTGGGGGATGTGATTGGCGGGCGCAATACCATCCTGCAAGACGACAAAGGGTTTGCGGGATCGCTACCGAACCGCGTCGTGGTCAAGGGCACGACAATGGATAAGCTGCCCAGCACACTGCAGCATCGGATTACGATGCAGTTGGGGGAAGTCAATGAGCTGTTTCCCGATGGCAAAGTGACCCTGCCGTTTGCGAAGGTGAACAATGAGAAGGTGACGGTCTCCTTCCGGCCGGCGACACCGGAGGATGAGGCGGTGCTGCTGTCACTCTTACCCGACGGAGAGATTACCGATATCAGTCAGTTGCCGAGCAGTATTCCGGGGTATTTGATCAGTGAGGTGCCGGAGTTGAAGGTTAATGGCATTGTGAAAGCTACGGGGCAAGCACAAACGTTGGGATCGGATTTCAAAATCACCACTACCCAGCATTTTGCCAATCATCCGGCGGATGTTAAAAGCGCGATTTATCCTTCGGGGTCTTATTTTGCGGTGACTACCGTGGGTGGTAGTGTTTCGGTAACAAAGCTCAAACAGCTACAGTCCAATATCGCCAACTCCAAATCAATTTTGGATTCAGGTGATATTAACCTAGTCAACACATTAGACAGTAATCATATTCTTGGAGATATGTTTTATACTGGAGTGCTGGGTTATTATGCACAGCATCTGACCTATACTGAATTAATTTCAACACCTCAATCTGGTCACTTGGGCTTGCTCGCCACTGCCGGTAGTTACGGCCTCATACCAAAAGTCAACTTTATGTTTGGCTTCCCTGTATCCCTCAATCCTGGCGGCATACAGATGGACTTGTTTCAGGAAGCCGTTACAACACAAATGAATGATGGAAATCTTGACAAGCGGTTTCAGTTGCTACAGCAGATTGGCCTACTTGGATCGACTTTAGAGCACACCATTCCTGAGCAAATGTTTAACACTCCAGCATACCAGACAGAGGCATCCTCCGCGGTCAAGGCACTACAAAAAGCAGATGCGGCAGGGCAACATATTTATACGATTACAAGAGATAACCGAACCACCGCTCTCCTAAACATTCATCATAACGCGAACACAATGAGTGACATTTCTAACGCTCTAGATACAGGGAAGATTGTGATCACACATACCGATACTGTCAGCATATCTGGGTGGTCCGGTGCAGGGTATATTATCCTTGATCCTATAGTTGGCGATGGCGCCTATAAAATTAGTGGCGGATTGAATGGAGCATTTTACTATGGGGCTATTTGGGGAGCTATTGCAACTTCCATGTTTGTTATTGCAATGGCGACAATGTTTACAGGCCCAGGAGTTTTGATTGCTGGAGCCGCTATTCTTGGCTTTGCTGCCGCTGCAACTTGGATATTGGATGTGTATGAAAAACTTAAGTACAGGGACAAACAAATTGCTTCCTGCTTCATCTCTGGAGTTGCTAACGGCGGTATAATTACACTAATTGTGGCTACTTTTGCCAAACTACCCCTCGCAATAGCTAGACTCGGAAAAATATCTGGTCTCATAAGGACCATCGGCGCAATGGAAGGGTATGCCGCACAATCCAGCGAAGATTGCAAAAATCAGTAGGCAACTAAAATGACTAATTACCGCACATTGACTACAACTTACTATCTAACAATAAGAATTTTCTTACTTGCGTCTTTTATCCTAATAGCAGAAACTTCCGGTGAATTTAGATTCTGGATTGCAGTAACAGCGTGCATTTTAATTACAATTATCGCAGCCGAATCAATATTTTTAAAAGAAAAACAAGAAAAGTTACAAAAAACATCCGCAGTCATTGCGATTATAATTTTTTCGGGATACATAGTTTACGCAACATTCCAGGCGATAGGAAACTAGCGACCCAGTGTGAAAAATTCGCACAAATAACTTCGCATAAACGATGCACATAACAATTAAAATATCATGACTCGGTTAAAGGGTCCCTTAAACCAAGTTGGTCAATATCCTCAATAACCTTCTTTTCAAAATCCAAATAACTATCCAGATATTGAGGAGACACCTTCTTTGCTGTCGTTTTATAAAATGGCAAGGCATGTCCATTATCTTTTCTTGGAAGACCAGTGTGAAAAAATGACTGAAATCGCCGTGGCGACACACCCTCAAAATGCAGAAATGCTACTTGCCGTGTTTCCGCATTTTCGTTTTCTGGATCAATTACGGCCGCGTCATCATGCAACGTGTAAGCTAAACTCTTTTCATACGGTTCAATATAATATACACGTTTGATACCAGCCGCAATTATATGCCTCGCGCAACTATGACATGGAAAAGTCGTAGAATACAAATACGCCCCGGACGTGCTCTTCCCACTATTCTTTGCTATCGAAGCAATTGCATCCATTTCCGCATGCACAGATCTCGAGTACTCTATTAAATCCTTCAGTTTTGTGGATTTTCTTATTTTATCAGCAAAATTTTGAGCCGACTCAGCATCCAGTCTTTTATCATCTATGTCCGTTGTCGTTAATATTTTCTTTATTTCATCACGAAGCAAATCTTTGTGGTGATCGTTATAGCATTTATTACCTTTAAAAATGCATCGGTGATCATTTTCTTTGTCGGCCTGAGTATAAAGCCCGCCTTTACTCTCCCAGACCCCGGCGCGGTACGTCCACGGCACCATCGACGTGCCCATCGCCAAGTTCATGAACTGGGCCGGGGGTTTTACCAATGCCGAGGCCGCACTCCGCTTCGCCGCCTCCGGCGGCATCCCCACCGAGGGCGTGATCACCGGCGGTAAACTGGCCTCCGCCCGACTGGAACATATCTGGGTGGAAGCCGCCACCGACTTCGAGCCCTCCCGGGGCGCGG
>JAHECY010000122.1 GCA_024641505.1 Gammaproteobacteria bacterium | reverse complement strand
TTCCACAATGATGACGGTAACCACAACGTTATCTATATTGCCGGCCAGCAAAACCTGCTGGCCACGGAGTTGCATGAATGGACCCATATGGTACTGATCGGTCAGGAGGAAGACCGAACCAGCTTGCAGGAACGCATCAGAAAATTTGATTTGTTCCTGAATACCCTGACAGTGGGCGGCGTCATCGGTGACTTTAGCCTGCCACCCGCAACCGCTGACATCCAGGTGGTACTGCGCGAGGTTAAAGGCCATTGGCAAACCATCAGGCCCGCGTTGCTCAGGATCGCCCGTATCAATGGCGATTTCAGCCGTGAAGATGCCAAGCGCCTGTATGAAACGATAGATGACAACTTCCACGAACTCCCTGAAATCACCGGCACCATCGTCAATGTGTGCAGCGCACGCCACCGCTACCTGCATCGCAACATGATGTATACACTGGGGTTGTTGATTCTGATGGATCTGGTGCTGCTGCTGATCGGCGTTAACGCGGTGCGTTCCTACGTGCGCGACCGCAAGCAAACCGAACAAGACCTGACCAGCCAGGCGCAGATCATCGACCAGATCCATGAAGCGGTCGTCGCCATGGACCTGGACGGTAACATTACCCGGTGGAATCAAGGCGCACAACGAGTGTTTGGTTACAGCGCCGACGAAGTGCTGAATACGCCGGTCGCGCGCATTTATGCACCGGAAGAATACGCCACGATCCATGAAAATATTTTCGAACCGGTTCGGGCCAAGGGCATACACCAGGTGGAAGTAACGCTTATTCGAAAGTCCGGCGATCGGTTCTGCGCGCATTTGTCGATGTCATTGATGCGCGATCGTTTCGGTCAGACGCAGGGCATGATCAGCTACTCCATTGATATCTCCGAACAGAAAGCGGTCCAGGAAGCCCTCCAAAAAAGTGAACAGCGTTTTCGGAGTCTGGTGGAAACCAGTAGTGATTTCATCTACGAACTTGACACCAACGGTATCTACACATACGCCAGCCCGCAACTCATGCAGATTCTGGGCTATAACCGGGAAGACATTCTCGGTAGTTCGATGTTCGACTTGATACACCCGGAAGATGCGCAGCGTGCACGCGACAAATTCCATGAAGCAAGCGCCGAGCGCAAGTCTTATAACAACGTTGAATACCGCTATTGGCATAAGCTGGGGTACCAAGTCATATTGGAATCCAGCGCCGAACCCTCCTTCAACAGCAACGGCAAATTGATCGGTTATCACGGTATCGACCGGGACATCACCCAGCGCAAGCAAACCCAGGAAGCACTGAACAAACTCGCCTACGGCATTTCAGGCACCACCGGCGAGGAATTCTTTCGCTCCCTGGTGCTGAATCTCACTAAAACGCTGCAGGTGGACTATGCGTTCGTAGTGGAAACCGATTGCACCGCGGACCCGATAGGTAAAACAATTGTGGCCTGCCATCATGACAACATTCTAAGCAACTTTCAATACGGCTTGTCGGGAACACCGTGCCAGAATGTAGCAACCGGTACCGTGTGCTGCTACGCTCGCGATATCCAACAGTTGTTTCCGGAAGACGACATGCTGATCGACATGGGCGCCGAAGCATATCTCGGCGTTCCGTTATTTAACAACGCTGGTCAGGTCATGGGACTGCTGGCCGCTGTCAGCACCCAACCGCTCGTCGACCCGGAATTCGCGCAACTCGTATTTCAATTATATGCATCACGGGCGGCAGTGGAATTGGAACGCAAGCAGAATGAAAACCGTCTGCAATATCTTGCGCATTTCGACCACCTTACCGACTTGCCCAACCGAGTGCTGTTCATGGATCGGCTGAAATACGCTCTGGCGCGCGCACAATGGCGCGACCGCCTGGTAGCGGTCATTTTCCTGGACCTGGACCGGTTCAAACTCATTAATGACACACTGGGACATGCGGTAGGCGATGAATTGCTCAAGGAGGCGGGCCGACGCCTGCTCAGTTGCACCCGGGATGGCGATTCCGTCGCGCGTCTGGGTGGCGACGAGTTCGTGATACTGCTCAACGAGGTTGCCCGGCGCGAAGACATTTCAAAAGTGGCGGAAAAAATTATTCAGGTATTCACCAAGGCTTTTGAACACAATGGCAAGGAACTGTTCATCAGCACCAGTATCGGCATCAGCGTCTACCCAACTGACGGCTCCGATCCCGCCACGTTGATGAAACACGCGGATATTGCCATGTACCAGGCGAAGGCGCAGGGCCGTAATACTTTTCAATCCTACCATAACGCAATGGATGACCAAGCCGCGGAACGCCTGAAACTGGAGAATGATCTGCGGCGCGCTCTTGAAAAGGACGAATTCGAGTTATTCTATCAACCGAAAATCAATATTGATGACGGCCGTATCAACGGCGTGGAAGCGTTGTTGCGCTGGCACCATCCCAAGCTTGGCATGCTGGCACCCAAGAGGTTCATTTCATTACTGGAAGAAACCGGTCTGATGCTGCCGGTGGGCGCCTGGGTCATCGAAACCGCCTGCCGGCAAATGCGTGACTGGCTCAATGAAGGTCTGGCACCCCTTTCTATCGCCGTGAACGTGGCCAATATGCAATTTCGGCAAAAAGATCTGGTTAACGTGATCTCGAACAGCATAAAAAACTATCAATTGTCCACCGGCATGCTGGAACTGGAAATTACCGAAAACTCGCTGATCGATCATAATACCGGCCAGATGTTACGAGAATTGCACGCGCTGGGAGTGAATATTGCGATCGATGATTTTGGCACCGGTTACTCATCCCTGAGCTATTTGAAACGACATCCCGTCAATTCCTTGAAAATAGACTACACATTCATCCAGGACATAACCCAGAGCTCCGATGACGCGGCCATTACCCGCGCGGTCATCGCCATGGCGCACAACCTGCGACTCAAGGTGGTCGCCGAAGGCGTGGAGACCCGCGAGCAACTGGACTTTCTAACCAAGTGCAATTGTGATGAAGTACAGGGATTTCTCTTCAGTGAGCCGGTGTCCGCAACGGCGCTCCGTGACTTGATGCTTCGGTTTCAAATCTCTGACCTTGCGGCGGTCGACGCACTGCGTCGGCAAATCGGTTGACGCCAAACAGATTGCGCAAATCCTGTAGCGATCTCGTCATCAAGTACCGTTCCCAGACGCATCAAGCTCGGGTATCATTGGCCCGACTTGATGCCCATTTCCCGGAAACCTTATGATGAAACATGCGAACGCCCTGATCTTTACGATACTCTGCATGGCGACCGGCCCGGTCATGGCGGGATTGGATGTCAACATCAATGACCATGCCTTGCGCGGCACATTTGACTACCTGGGAGATCCACGCAACAAAGAAGTCGTTACAGACGCGGGCCTGCTTTACGCTGAACCGGCACAGGGAAATTCCACCGTGGTGCTGCATCTGGGCCTGAATTCGGGCTCCAACAATCTGCGGCTGGGTCTGCGCGCTATTCTGGCCAACCCGGACGGTGGCGATGTACTGGCGCTGGGATTGGGCGGGCAAGGCCGGTTACCATTAACCCCGACCATAAGCTTCAGCGGCCACTTCTACTATGCGCCCCAAATCACCTCTACATTGGATGGCGATGGTTATCGCGAACTGCAGGTGCAATTCAACTTCCGGGTCAACCACGCGGACGATATCTATGTCGGTTACCGCAGCCTCGAGGTCAAGCTGGACGGCGTCACCGAAGCGGTGGAGATCGATGAAGATTTGATTCTGGGATTCAAACTGAATTTCTAGCGGTGTTCCACCCCGTCAAGGACGCCATAAATCCAAGAAGGGTTTAACGCTCAAGTAAAGCACCAACAGGGTCAGCCCCACCAACACCACCACACGCAACGGTTGCCTCTTGATAGAGTCCCATAGGGTCGGTGCAGTGCCTGCTTGACGCGCCACGGCATACGCCGCACGGACCCGCTGTTGCCGCGCAACCTGGTAGCCTGCCAACAAGTGCCGAGCCTCCACCAAGCGTGTGTCATCACATAACCACAACGCATGAACTGATATACCCCAACGTCCCGGTGGTGTTATATAAAACTCCATACCCGCCTGCTCCAACAAGGCACACACCTCCTCAGCTTCATCCTCCGGCACCCCATTGAGATTAAACAGTCTTACCGCCATGGCTTCATTATGACATTGCCCGCGATCGTGCACAGTAATTCATGAGCACGTAAACAGGGAGTGGCGCCTTGCATACCAACGAGGCCACCCTCATTCACCCCACACAATTATTGAATATACATTTTTTGCACTTTCATGATACATTTTATGCATGTCCTGCCCCCTGGCGACAGACCCAACCAGCAACCTGACTCTCTTTATCATATTGTTTTTTCAATGTTTTTTATTCTACACAAAAAGTGGCACGCAATCTGTTATGTCGAGACTGGAGCATGCGTACAAAAAAGGAAGAGAGATGTCCATATTTCGCCGGTATCTCTGGATTTCTAAAAAACATAAACCCATGCGTCCGGATACAAACGGCATTACCATTTATTTCTGGAGGAATAGATCATGAATCACACCCAGCGACTCAACAGCGAAGACCGCCAATTTTTTTCATTACTGGCGGAAATCATCTTTTCCAATCCCTTCAGTCCGGAACGCAGCAAAGTCGAAGCGTTGCTGGGGCGCACCGCGGCCAGCTACTTTCATCCCGATGAGCACCAACTGGTCATGGTAATACCGGCGCTGGAGTACCGCCTGGGAATACTGGCGGAACAAGGCATCACCAAAATCGTCGATGTTGCGGAACCGGATCGTCCGCTATTGCAATACGCTTTTCTGTATCTGGTCTATCACAACTTTACCGACCAGTTTGATGATCTTATCCGTGCCCAAATGGACCTGGGCAAACAACCGGCGACCGTACCCTTTTTTCAAGATCTGGCCAGCGTGTTGACCGGGCACGGTTTTACGGACAAGGAAATTCTTCGTTATATGGAGTTGTTCTACCAATTTCGCCGCGCCTACTTCTTTATCGCCCGTGCGCTGGTGGGTGACAGCAACTCCATGCGTCGCCTGCGCCACGCGTTGTGGAATAATGTCTTCACCTGCGATGTCCGTCTCTATGGCGAACGCCTATGGGACCGGATGGAGGATTTCTCCACCCTATTGTTGGGTGAAACCGGTACCGGCAAAGGCACGGCTGCGGTCGCCATCGGACGCACCGGACTGATCCCCTTCGACACCCGCAAAAACTGCTTTAAATCCAGCTTCATGGAAAACTTCATTGCCATCAATCTCTCCGAATTTCCCGAGAGCCTGATCGAGTCGGAATTGTTCGGGCATCGCAAAGGCTCGTTCACCGGAGCCATTGACAACCACCAGGGCTTGTTCGAACGCTGCAGCACGCATGGCACCCTGTTTCTTGATGAAATCGGTGATGTTTCCATTCCCGTTCAGATCAAATTGCTCAACGTTCTGCAAAACCGCCAGTTCACGCCGGTGGGCAGCCATGATACACGGCGTTTCGCCGGTCGAGTAATCGCAGCGACCAATCGTCCGCTGGGAGCGTTGATCAGCGAGGGGCGATTCCGTGAAGATTTCTACTATCGCCTGTCGTCCGATATCATCGAAGTACCGCCGTTACGCGTACGCATTCAGGAATCACCGCAGGAACTGGCGCAACTGGTACAGTTGCTGGTGCAACGCATGACCGGTACCTTCGATGAAGCATTTGTCGAACATATCCAGAAAATCCTGGAGCGCAGTGTCCCGGCGGAACACCATTGGCCGGGTAATGTGCGTGAGCTGGAACAAGCGGTGCGACGCATAATTGTCAACGGCAGCTATCCCACCCTTGACCGCCCTCCGGTGCGCGACAACACCTGGTTGAACAAGCTGCAATTGGGGCAACTGACCGCCGCCGATCTGTTATCCGGTTATTGTTATCGACTGTACCAGGAGTTAGGTACCTACGAGAACGTTGCCCAGAAAGCGGGCCTGGACCGTCGTACCGCGAAGAAATATATCGACGGCGGCAGACTGCTGTTCGCAATGTAGACGGTTAGCACACTAACCGCGGATTGCTCTTGGGCTATTACCCCGTATACAATAGGTGGAACAAATCAGCATAAGGATGACCGTGATGGCTGCAACAGATAATCAACCTGACTGGGATGCGATCGCGGAAAAATTCGATATGTGGCTGCCCCACATCGCTCCCGCGGGTGAAGCAATGTTACAAGCGATCGACATCAAAAGCGGCGACCGGGTACTCGACGTCGCATCCGGCACCGGAGAACCCGCCCTGACTTTGGCGGCGCGCATGGGAGACGCCATTACCGTTGTCGGCACCGATGCCGCCGCCGGCATGGTACGCGCCGCGCAAGGCAAAGTAGCCAAATCCGGAATGCGCAACATCCAATTCAAGTGCATGCCGGCCGAGGCGCTGGCATTTCCGGATAATCACTTTGACATTGTCATCAGTCGATTCGGCGCCATGCTGTTTCAGGATTCCGCGCAGGGGCTTAAAGAGATGGCCCGGGTACTGAAGCCCGGTGGTCAATTCGCGCTGACCGTATGGTACACCGCCCAGACCATGCCAATCATGCACTGGACCTACGAAGCCTTTAAGGACAAGATTCCCTCGGCAATTCATCCACCTGTCGCGAAAATGGTGTCCCTCGGCGACGACGCGGTGCTCGGTGGCATGTTACGGGCTGCGGGATTCAGCGAGATCAATATCAGTACACGGGAATTGAAGTATAGCTTTGCGTCTTTCGACGAATTTTGGGACATGCTGGAAGCGTCAGATATTTTAAAAGTCCAGTTGGCGGCCCTGGAGGCCACCCAACATGGCGTGTTGCGCGACGAAATCCGGCATTTCGCACGCGATTGCGTTTCGCATGAGAATTTTACCGTACCCCATAGCTACGTTTTGGCCAGCGGCCGGAAATAGCGGTACTCAACCACCGCTCCGGTCACTGCGCAGATACCGTCAACCCAGGGTCTCGCGGATTTCCGCGACAACTGGATCACCCTGTTCCGCGATATCGTACTGAAAGACGTGCACCCTGTTGGCACCGGCCTTACGCGCCTTGTAGCAGGCATAATCCGCGAAGGTCAACACCTGTTCCGCTGACGCCGTGGATTTCGATATGACGGCGACGCCAATGGCGCAGTTCAACACGACCACATCTTCTCCGGTAGTGAATTGATAGCCCGTTACACATTGCATAAAATTTTTCGCCACTAGCTCCGCCTGCTGGGCCGACGCGCCATAAGCCAGCAACACGAATTCATTGCCATCCAGATGGCACAGTTCATCGGATTTCCGGGTGCGATGTTGCAATAAGGTGGCGACATTGTTGAGCACCTTCCCGAAGACTGCCTTACCAAATTTCAGTTCAATTTCGGCAAAATTATAAAAATCAAAATAGATAATGGCACACTGCTCGATGGCGCCGCGACGCACCCGTTCCACAACATGGTCGATTTCCTGTTCGAAATGATGCTTGTTGTACAATCCAGTATCGGTGTCATGATCCGCCATATGAGCCAGGTCGTCGATCAACGACTTGCGTTGGGAAATATCCCGGAGCACAAAGATATGCGTGCAGGCGCGGGCGATATAGATAGTACTCACTGCCATTTCCAGTGAGAAACGCTCGCCATTCCTTCGGACCGCGATAAATTCCCGGGCGCCGGCTCCGGAGGTGAGTTTGTCACTGTAGTTTTCGTTCGGATCGAACAACGAATGAAAAGTGCGCCCGACAAGCTGCTCCTGAGGATATTCGAATATCTGTTCCGCTGCGCAATTACACGAGACAATAACGTCGGATTCATCGGTGGTGATCACCCCATCGGCAATGTTATCCAGAATTGCATGAATGCGTTGCTGGGCAGCTTTCAGATCCCGGTTGGCGGTTACCACTTTATGGGTACGTTCCTCCACGCGATGCTCAAGCTCGACGTTTTTCTCGTGAATTTTTTGATAGGTATCGAACAACCGTCCGGACATATCACTAAAAGTCCGCGCCAGCACACCCACTTCGTCATTGCGCAGCATCAGGTGTTTCTCCAGTGCGATATGTCGGTCGTAGGAGACATTGGAGACAAAGCCGGTAAAATACTTGATTGGGTTGATGATCTTCCTGGTGAAATACAGACTGCCCAAGCTGATGACAATCAGGCTCAACAGCACGGCGGAAATAATGCGCGCCACCGTCCTGTCGGGCACGCCATAAATTACATCGTGGAAATGACCGACATAAGCATCCGCCACATGCACATTGCCAACCTGAATGGGCAGAGATAGCTCGCTGACTTGCCGTTGTTCCCCGGCAATATTATTTGGAGACGCCACGCTGGCCAATCGGCTGACGTTATGCTTGCCGATCAACGCATGGTCGTTATGGGCCAATACCTTTCCAGCCGGATCGATTACCGCGGCATAGGCAAATTGATTGCCCGCCACCACGGTGTCCACCCACTGCGTCAGTAATTCCCGATCATTGCGCGCCAACGCTACGGTCGACCCATCCGCCAGCAGCTTTACCAGCATGCGGGCTTCCGCAGTGTGGAATTCATCATTTCGTTGCTTGGCATCTCCCAGCAACACGTATCCCATGATGACCAGCGTAAAGCAAAACAAGCCCATCAGGCTTGCGATCAAACGTGTTTGTAAACCGACAAACATGAATCTAAACCTGTCATAGGCCTATTTTTACTGGAATGCGCGGGTTCGGTATAATCATACCGCTTCCGCCTCCGCCGCACGCGCGCCGTAACAATGCTTACTACTATTTCGCCCGGCTACCTATTTTCTTTAAATATCTGAGGTTAAGACGTAAGATACCACCTGCCCCAACCCTTTGTTTAATTGGACAAATATTTACAAACACGAAAGCGCACTGAAAATATTTTCGCGGTCAAAAAAAGCCGCCTTCAACTGGCGTTGACTTATTACGGTAACGCATAAGCTTAGCTATCCCCTGGCAATAAATGACGGAATTCCGATTGGTCTTTGGAGATGCGCATACCTACCGTCGCCAAACCTGTTTCAACGGGAGTAAACCCTAGGCAAGCATCAGAATCTCGGCTAGAGTAAGTTTTTGCGGCGCGCCTCTACTTCCCCTTTCTATAGTTGGGGCAATATACTGACAACCTGCCGAGCGGCGGGACCCTACCCGGAGATACTGGCCATGAAGAAAACTATATTCCTGTGCGTCACGATGAGTTCCCTGTTGGCAGGTTCCAGCACAGTGCTGGCCGGCGGTCCTGGTTGCGATTCATTGAAAGGCCACAGCAAGGAATTGTCGGCCGAAACCCTCAAGCAGTTCCAAAGTGATCACGCCTGGTTATTCTCCGACGACGGCACTCACAGTGACAATAAAATGAAATCGCAGGATCAACCCGGTAACGAGCCGGAAACTAAAAAAGTACCATCGGCGAAGATGATTGAAATTTAGCAACGACCACTGGCGTCAGCTTCGTTGTTGACTTCCCGCCAGCGCTTCGCGGTGGCGGGAAGTGTGTCGTCTAATCTTTATCGGCATCCCCAACCAAGATCGAGTGGTTCGCAGGGCGCGTACTGTATGCTCTCCACAGCAACATGAGGCCGCTCAACTGCGCACCGTCCGTGGCGCATCACGCACGAGTCCGCTGACCACTAATGCCTCCTCCAGCGAGGTATGGGGTATCGGTTCCGGTAACACCTGCCGCAGCTTGGCCTCGGACATATTTACTTCCCGCTGCCACAGATAGCGCATCTCCAGCAAACCTCGGAACAGTTTCGAAAACGGCGCCACTAACTGAAAAAACAACCAGGGAAAATTTTTCAAGGCAACGGTTTTTCCCGACACCCGTTGCACCGCCGCGGCCAGATCATGGAAGTCGATCTGATAACCTTTGAAATGAAACACGCTGTACGCCGGCAAACGGTCACGCACGCTCACCAAACGGGCAACGGTCTGCGCCGTATCCGGTAAATAGGCCCATGTATGCAGCACATTCGCAGGACCTGTCATCCTGAGAGCATACCCCTGCCCGGCCGGCTTCAACATATGATTGATCCAACTGCTGGGTGCGTTCGCCCCGATAAAATCCCCACAACGCAGGATAATCACTCGGGCGCCGTCGCGCGCCGCTTGTTGCAGACGCTGCTCCATCGCCAAACGTGTACGGCCCTTGGAAGTCACCGGGCGCTGCGGCGCAATCTCATCAAAATCAGGGCCGTCCGCGGGATCGAAGACATAGACGTTACCCGGGAACACAATGGTGAGCGCCTGTGCCTCGGCAACCTTGGCGGTATTTTCCAACCATGGCAGTGCTTTATCGTCCCAGTCGTAATTGGCGGGACTAATGCCGTAAACGATCAGCTCCACCCCCTGGGCGGCGCGCTGCACATCCGCGTGGCAAGCCGCGTCGCCGGCCACCACTTCCACACCGGAAAAGCACTCCGGTAACCGATCGGGATTACGCATCAAGGCCCGCAGTGACCAACCCTGAGCGGCCAGCGCCTGCGCCACATGCCCGCCAAAACCACCAGTAATCCCCATAATTAGTGCTTTTTTCATATCGCCTCCTGAATCATAAAATTTATAAGTCGTCTCAGATGAGGCAAGTATGTCTATTCATTTTCTTTGTGTATATGGACATTTTTTGATACACATTATTCATTTTTGTATGCTCTAACCCCTAAACCAGTTCTAAACCAGCTATACCAGCTATACCAGTAGCTAAAGCTAAACCAGGCTAAACCAGGGCTAAACCAGGACACCCACCAGTTTGAGCTATATGAGCTATACCAGAGCTATACCAGGACACCCACCAGTTCGATTAAACCAGCCAGCTAAACCACAGCTAAACCAGCTAAACCAGGACA
>JAHECY010000121.1 GCA_024641505.1 Gammaproteobacteria bacterium | reverse complement strand
AACGGTCAAGGCAAATGCAAGAGGCTACCGCTCCTTTGAAGGGTTTAGAAACAGTATCCTGTTTTACTGCGGCGGCCTTGATATGTTGCCATGACCACTTACACAGATCTACGAAGAACCATAAAAAGAGATATGAACGTTATCCAAAATGGGCGGTGCTGGCTTGTCTTCCTGACACGTGTGGTGAGGACGAGAGACAGACCTTTCGTACCCTGGTAGAGCGCAATGCATTTAACACCCAAAGCAAAATTCCGTGGGTTGGATTTGTTGACGACAAGGTCTCTGGGGCAACGATTCGATACATGATTTTATCCGCGTTGCATCATCTGTCACGTGAAGATCTGGCGGATAGTCGTGCATTAACTGATCCCTTGCCGCCATTGGAAAATGCCGTGGGGGCGGATGTTGGCCGGCGACGCGCGATGCTGTGGATCGGCAGCGCCAAACCTCACGGCACGAGTGCCTCGGAAAGGCTCGGAAACGTACTGGTCAACCGATTGCGCGCCAGGCGGTGGCAGTGCGAAAAGTATCATGTGGTACGTACCACCAAGCTTGGCAAACAGGGTTCACCGAAACTTCTCGAAGCCGTTAAAGAGACTTCCCTGCTTATTATCGCCAGCCCGGTATATATTGATTGTCTACCGGCATTGGTGCTCAAGGGATTAACGGATCTCGTCGATAACCTGCCTCGGGGAGTCAGCTTGCCGGCGGTCCTGCCAATTATTCAATGCGGTTTCCCTGAGTCTACGCACACTCGCCTCGCCGTGGAGACCATCGCACGCGCAACTTCGGCAGCGGGCTTCCCTTGGGCCGGACATCTGGCGATGGGCGAAGGAGGTATGTTCGCCGAAGCAGCAAACATTGATGCGAATATGCGCTTCCGTACGCTCAAGAAATTGTTTGATCAGGTTGCGGATGCTCTCGACATTGGTCAACCGGTGCCGGCCGATTTGACCCTATCGCTCGCGACGCCGTCACTGAATCCTCGGCTTTATCGCTGGATCGCTTCCACGGAGTGGCTGGCGGGCTCACTGAAAAATCATGCATTCACCGAGCTTTGGCGGCGCCCGTTTGCATCGATTTAGGTATTTTTCCTAATTCAATCGAATATTTGCCATCGATAAAATGACTCAGGAGTAAATCTGTACTAGCCACTCACCCGGAGTGGCAGATAGGTGTCGTGCAATGTGTTCAGTGCGGAATTAGCGTCAATAAACAGTTTAATTATCAGCGTCATTCGTGCGCAAATTCGATGCTATCGTAACCCGCAGAATGGGCGCAGGATTGTTCCGGCAATACCGCTATCAGGAAGCAGGGTCAAATGCTACTACAACACAGCGTTCTGTATGCCTTGGCTCGTGGTATTCCCGGAGTAGTCAACTTCCTGGCGCTTTCCATTTATACGAGATTATTGAGCCCTGGCGCTTACGGCCAGTATGCCGTAGTAATTGCGGGAATCGGCCTGATGGACTCTATCATATTCCATTGGTTGCGTTCCGGATTGTTGCGGTTTCTTCCGGCCCAACATGATCACCCGCAAGCGCTCCTGTCTACCATATTGATCGCATTTCTGTTCATCGTTGCACTTACATCCGCTGTCGGAGCTTGTGTTTATCTTCTGTGGATCGATACGGTTTGGCATTCCTATATTCCTCTTGCAGTGGCCCTCCTGTGGGCGCTGGCGTGGTTCGAGTTAAATTTGGAATTGGTGCGCAGCCGTCTTGCCCCGTTGCGTTACGGAATTATGTCCATGTTGAAAGCAACGCTAGCCTTGGCCATCGGCAGTCTGCTTATCTTGTGGCATTACAATGCCTCAGGACCCCTGCTCGGGCTGTTGGCTGGTACATTGATTTCATCGCTGGGCTTAGCGGGACATGAATGGAAGGGCGTGCGTCTGCAGATGATAAACAAACAACAGTTAGTTGACTTGCTTCGATATGGTCTGCCGTTGACCGCCACCTTCGCCCTAACCTTTATGATAAACAGTTCCGATCGATTTTTGATTACCTGGTTTCTTGGTTCCAGGGAAGCCGGGCTATATGCGCCTGGGTATGATCTCGCTCAGTACAGTCTGGGTGTGTTGATGATGATTGTCAATCTGGCCGCTTACCCCTTGATCATTCACGCCATGGAGCAAGAGGGCGGTGCCGCCGCGCAACACCAGCTGCGTAAGAACGCTTTGCTGCTGCTGACGGTTTCACTGCCGGCGGCTGTGGGTTTGGTAGTTTGCGCGACGAATATTGCCGGTATCGCATTGGGTGAGGCTTTCCGACAAACCGCTGTGATACTGATTCCCTGGATTACTCTGGCCTCGTTAATCGCCGGGTTTAAGGCGTTTTATCTTGATCTGAGTTTTCAGCTCGGGCGCTATACTATGGGACAGGTATGGGTGGCGCTGTTTGCGGCGGGTATTAACCTGCTACTTAATCTTTATTGGATTCCCCGTATTGGTATATTGGGGGCCGCCTATGCAACCGTTGTCGCATATACTGCTGGATTTATCCTAAGCTGGTACCTGGGGCGGCGAGTTTTTGTCCTGCCCGCGCCACCTCCAGAGTCCGGTAAAGTTCTGTTGGCATCCCTGATCATGGCTGTCGCGCTGTGGCCAACACTGAATGCGTCTGGCTGGGTGGTATTGTTTGGCCAAATTATGCTGGGTATAACCACTTACTCACTGTCACTTCTGTTATTAAACGTGGCGGGTAGTCGCCAGCGCTTGTTTCACTTGCTGTCCATCAAATATGGTACGTCAAGATGATGTATAGCTCTAATAAAAGGCTCGCCATTTACTTGCCCAGTCTGTTTGGTGGTGGTGCCGAACACGTCATGGTGAATCTTGCTAATGGCCTGGTCGGTCATTCGGTCAGCGTGGACTTAGTATTGGCCGAGGCAAAAGGGAAGTTCATGAACGAGGTGGATCATAAGGTACGCATTGTTGATCTTGGGGCGCGACGTGTACTTACCAGCCTGCCAGGCTTGGTGCGGTATTTTCGACGGGAACGGCCGGATGCTGTTCTGACAGCGATGGACCACGCTAATATCGTCACTATTTGGGCAGCGCGCTTGGCGGGACTGCGATCGCCCGTTGTCATTTCTATTCATTATGATGTTGGTTCCGCGTTGGGATTGAAATCGGTGACCGATAAACTATGGCTATTGCTGATGCGCACGTTCTATCCGTTGGCATCAGCCATCATCATTGTATCGAAAACGAGTCGCGAACAATTTTTACGCATCATTGGTGGATCACCCGTTAAGGTTAAAACAATCTACAATCCGGTGGTTACACCTTTGCTCCTAAAAAAAGCCCAGGAACAGCCGCACCACCGCTGGTTTGAGTCCAATTTCCACCCTATCGTGGTGGCAGCGGGCCGTTTGTCGAAGGAAAAGGATTTTTCAACCTTGCTACGGGCATTTGCCATGGTCTGTGGACATATTCCTGCGCGCTTGGTGATTTTGGGTGAGGGTGAGGAGCGTCACGCCCTGGAATCCTTAATCAGTGATCTGGGGTTGCAACAATGTGTGGATCTTCCCGGTTTCGTTGATAATCCCTATGCATTTATGGCCAGTGCCAGTCTATTTGTATTATCGTCAATTAGTGAAGCGCTACCAACAGTGCTGATTGAGGCTATGGCCGTCGGTACACCTGTCGTATCCACCGACTGCGGCGGTACGCGAGAAATACTGGAAAATGGTAAATACGGTCGGCTGGTACCAATTGCTGATCCACGGGCATTGGCCGATGCTGTATTGGCGGCGCTGCGATCGGAATCTGACAGTGTGTCTCCTAAAGACAAAATCACCGATTTCAGTTTAGAAAAGATTTGTGAAAAATACTATGAAGTATTGTTTTCAGAGCCACAAACGCCACACCATGAGGTTAGATGACATGTTACAGCGTCGAGCTATTCTGGTGGGAGGAAGCTGAGATGGGCATCTATGCCATTCCAGTGTCTCTGTTATTGTTCGGTGTCATCCTTGTTGTCGAGTTGCAGCGGAAGAAATCCCGCAGTTATGTAGATTTTCTTTTCGTTGTAAACGCGATGTTTGCTCTATTGTTTTGTATTATTCCACTTTTCCTTGTGATTTCGAGCGCCGAGGAAAGCGGTGATACCTGGCTGTGGATGTCAAAAAATCGAATGGATGATACCGTGTTTTTTCTCGCCTCCCTTGTCAGTCTTGCGGGATATGTCGCCGTTGTCTTTGGGTACTATTTCAATGATCTGGTGCTGCGTCGCACTGCCGGTAGTGACGCCGGGCGGGCGTACTTCGGGTTGTCGGAAGGGGGTAGGGTAAAGCGCCAAACTCAAATGTTGGTTCTTGGGCTGACGCTCGGGATTATTGGCGCCTCTGCACTGTTTTTCTACGCACACGCCATTGGTGGCGTAAGAGTCATGATATTGTTCGCTGCCGCATTTCGCGACTCTGAATCGTATGTCGTGACGAAATACGCATTTCTGAAAAATGTGGCGCCGTGTGTTATTGTTTCCTCATATTTCTTTTTCGCGCTGGCGCAGACGAGCTATTCATCGAATTATCGAATAGTGTCAAAATTGTTTTTCTTTATAACATTCTTATTGTCACTGCTCATTTTATTTCACCAGAGTGGCAGATTGTACCTGTTCGCGTATTTTATTATTTTCCCGCTTGCCATGATGGTCAAAGCGAATCGCTTTAACATACGATATATTATCGCTGGAGGATTACTTTTTTTTGTAATAATTTTGCTCGGCAAGGAAGGGTTTCACTACTTTATTGATCCGGACAGTATGGAAACAAAGATTTCCGGTGTGTTTGCTGATCCATTGGCCGCTATTGCATTAATTTTACGGGAGTTCTCATTTCCGTTCATAACATTGGCCAATACAATCAAGACGGTTCCGGTGGAGATTGAGTATCGCTGGTTTGTTGATGTTCCGTTGAGTGTCGTCTATTTGTTACCGCAACGGTTGCTCAATCTCGAAGATCTGCCATTGACCGTTTCCATGTTAAATTCAGGGCAGTTTAATGCGCCTATACCCGTTGATCTTGTCTCGTTTGGCTATTTCAGCATGGGGTTACCAGGGGTGATACTAACGTGTTTTATTTATGGTGTTCTCATGCGGGTATTCGATGCACTCTTCCCGGAAAACAGTGATCCCATGGCAATAATATTTCGCGTCGCCTGGATTCTTTTCTTTGCATTTAACGTGATGTACGGCAACCCACATCATGCTCTGGTTGACGGCTTTGCATTAATCGTTGCCACCACGCTGATACTTATATTTAAAATGCAACACAGACGCAAACGGGAATCCTATGATACGTGTACTGCATATAATTACGGATCTTAACGCGGCAGGGGCTGAAATGATGTTGTATAAGCTGTTGTACGGTATGGACCGACAACGGTTTTCGTCCGTCGTGATCTCTTTGATGGGTAAGGGTGTATTGGGGGGTCGCATCGAAAAGCTTGGCATACCGGTCTACCATTTGGATATACCGAAGGGCCATGTTTCGCTGTCGGCGCTACGCCATTTGGTGACGCTGGTGCGTTCCTCGCATGCGGATATAATCCAGGGCTGGATGTATCATGGTAACCTGGCGGCAACTATCGCGAAAATGCTGTCGTCACGTGACATACCCGTTTTGTGGAACATCAGGCAGACGTTGTACAGCCTGGATCATGAAAAGTCTCTGGCACGATTCGTGATTCGCTTGAGCTGCTATTTCGCCAAGGGTGTGGCGGGTATAATATACAACTCCAATGTCAGCGCCTTGCAACATGAAGCCATGGGCTATCCGAGAAAGGCAAGAATTGAGTTTCCTAATGGATTCGATACCAGTCGATTCGCGCCCTCCGATTGCGCCAGGTCCACACTCCGGGAAGAGCTCGGGGTTGGTGAGAATACACCGATCGTAAGCATGTTTGCCAGATACCACCCCATGAAAGACCACGCCAATTTTTTGCGTTCTGCTGCCTTAATATTGAAATCTCGTCCCGATACTCATTTCTTTCTGGTTGGCAACGGGGTCACCTTGGACAATATGAATCTGCGTGACTTAGTGCACGCCAGCGGTGCAGAAGGAAATTTCCATCTCCTCGGAGAACGTCAAGATATCGCCCGACTCATGGCCGCAGTCGATATTAACATAGTGGCGTCCGCCTGGGGCGAAGGGTTTCCAAATGTGTTAGGCGAAGCCATGGCTTGTGGTGTGCTATGCGTAGCCACTGATATTGGTGATTCCGCTTTGATATTAGGTTCCACCGGGATCATCGTGCCCGCCGGTGACTCACAAGCTTTAGCCGATGGGGTTCTGAGTTTGCTTGGTATGGAGAAGGTTCAACGGTTGGTGCTGAGCAGGCAGGCGCGTAAACGGGTGATAGACAACTATGCCATTGCCAATATCACCGACCAATACGAGAACTTATATTCGGAAATAGCAACCAACCTGACATCAGTGGCGATGTAGGAAGAAGATTATGTGCGGGCTTACGGGATATTTTGATCCTAATCACAAACTGAAGGCGCGGGATACGGACCTCCAGAGGATGATTCAGTGCTTGAAGCATCGTGGCCCTGACGATCAAGGCGTGTGGAACGACGCGCAGGCGGGAATTGGCCTGGGTCATCGCAGGTTGTCCATAATCGATCTGTCGCCGGAAGGGCATCAGCCTATGGTTTCTGCTTGTGGTCGCTATGTCATTGCCTATAACGGAGAAATTTATAATTATCGGGAAATTCGCCGGGAATTGGTCAACAGCCAGGAGAGGCAGTTACAGTGGCGGGGTCGTTCGGACACGGAAGTAGCGCTGGCGGCGATTTCAGCCTGGGGGCTCACCGCGGCGATCGAGCGCTTTAACGGGATGTTCGCGTTCGCGCTCTGGGATCGTCACGAGCGGGTACTGCACCTGGCGCGTGACCGTTGTGGTGAAAAACCACTTTATTATGGTTGGGTGGATGGTGTTTTCATTTTCGGATCGGAACTCAAAGCATTGCGAGCCAATTCGGCTTGGTTAGGGAAAATAGACCGTAACGCGCTGGCTCTGTATTTTCGTTTTAACTATATTCCGACGCCATTTTCGATATTTCACGATATCTATAAGTTGCCGGCGGCCAGCGTGTTGCGCATCGACGCCGGCGTCGTTGCTCGGTCCGGGGAATTCAGTCCTTATATCGAAGAATGCTCGGCGACGCGAGTTTCTCCCGTTGCCTATTGGCCCACACAAAATATCATTGCCCATGCCGTGCAGTCACGGTTGACGGGAACGGAAACCGATATTGTCGATGAGCTGGAAGCGCTGTTGTCCGACGCCGTCAAGCTTAGAATGGAAGCCGATGTTCCACTGGGAGCTTTTCTTTCCGGTGGAATCGATTCTTCAACCATTACCGCGTTGATGCAAAAACACAGTGCCCAGCCTATAAAGACATTTTCTATCGGCTCCTTTTCTCGGGACTATGATGAAGCGGTCAATGCGCAGGCGATTGCCGACCATTTAGGCACGGACCATACGCAACTGTATGTGTCTGCTGAAAAGGCAATGCAGGTAATTCCACGCCTACCGCAACTCTATGATGAACCGTTTGCTGACGCATCGCAGATCCCAACATTTCTTGTCAGTGAACTGGCCCGCGGGAAAGTCGTTGTCAGTCTGTCAGGTGATGGTGGGGATGAATTGTTTGCCGGATACTATCGGCATTTTTTTGCGCGGTTGATCTGGCAGAAAATAGCTAGACTTTCCGAAAACATGCGCCAATTGAGCGCCAAGGCAATTACCAGTCTGAGTCCGGATAATTGGGACAAGATGTTGGTACGGTTGCAGGGATTGTTTCCAGAAAGTTATCGGGGATCGCTCAGCGGCAATCGGATGTATAAGCTGGCTGAAGTGTTGAGCGCCGCTAGTCCGGAATTGATGTATCTGGGACTGATTACAAATTGGAAAGATACAGCTGCGTTGGTCCCCGGGGCAACTGAGCCCTGGACCGCTATTACTCGTTCCGAACGGTGGCCGGATCTGGCGGACTTTACGGAGCGTATGATGTATCGTGACCTGATTGGTTACTTGCCGGACGACATTTTAGTCAAGCTTGATCGTGCCAGCATGGCGGTTAGTTTAGAGTCGCGTGTGCCATATCTGGATCACCGTGTGGTGGAATTGTCATGGCGTATTCCGATATCGATGAAAATCAAAAATGGGCGCGGGAAATGGGTGCTGCGCGAGATTTTATATCGGCACGTCCCGCGCGCACTGATCGACGGGCCCAAAAAGGGATTCGGTTTACCCATCGATGAATGGTTGCGAGGGCCGCTCCTGGAATGGGCGACGGAAATGCTGGACGTAAATCGCATGCGGGATGCCGGATACCTTAATCATGAAATGGTTCACGAAGAGTGGCGGTTACACGTCAAAGGAAGACATAATGCCCACCAGAAACTGTGGAGTGTGTTGATGTTTCAGGCATGGATGGCGGAGATCTCTCGATGATATGGATCAACACGATGCTGATGTGAGTATGGAAAAATGCGTATTCTTGTCCTTGGAAGTATTCCGGAGTCTCTCATTAATTTTCGGGGACCTATGCTACGTGCAATGGTGGCGTGCGGGCACGAGGTGATCGCATGTTCCCCGGCGGCCTCAGCTGAAATAATTGATCAGCTTGCCAACCTGGGGGTGTCTTATCGTGACATCGAACTCGATAGGACCGGCATCTGCCCGATAAATGATATCCGCTACGTCGCCAGGCTCTATAGACTGCTCAAGAGGATCAAACCGGATGTTTTCCTTAGCTATACCGTAAAACCAGTTATATACGGCTCAATCGCCGCCCGCATCGTGGGTGTGCCCCGAATATATTCCATTATATCAGGACTGGGCTATGCTTTTACCAGCAATGGGATCAAGGCGAGAGCAGTTGGTATATTAGTTCGCTGGCTTTATACCCTAAGCCTGCGATTCAATAAAACGGTGTTTTTTCAGAATCCGGACAATCGCCGGAAGTTTCTCGAGAGCGGTATCGTGAATTCATCAGACAGGACCGTATTGGTCAACGGATCCGGTGTAGATCTCAGTTATTATCAACCTAGTTCTTTTCCCACCATGATCACTTTTCTGTTGATGGCCCGTTTAATAAAGGAAAAGGGTGTCTATGAATACGTGGAAGCGGCACGTATTCTTAAGCAGCGGTACCCCACGGTGAAGTGCTTACTCGCGGGATACATCGACACAAATCCATCGGCTATTTCAAAGGCTACTTTGAAAAATTGGATCGATTCCGGTTGCATTGAATATCTGGGCTATTTGACCGATGTGCGGCCGGCTATTGACGTATCGTCAGTATACGTTCTACCCAGTTATTACCCGGAAGGAGTACCGCACAGCATATTAGAAGCGATGGCAATGGGGCGTCCAATTATCACTACAGATACGCCGGGATGTCGTGAGACCGTCCAGCACGGAAGGAATGGATTGATTGTATCAGAAAAAAATGTGTCCGCACTGGTTAACAGCATGGAGTATTTTATTTCGAAACCGGAAAGTATTCACAGTATGGGGATCCAGAGCCTGCAAATAGTTTGTGACAAATTCGACGTCAATAAGATCAATGCGCTAATTCTGAGAACTATGCAATTGGACTAGCCGCACTCTTACGGGGTGGCAAGACGTCGCAATAACCAGCAATTAAATCCTAAAGCTTTTATAAAGTCAGCCGTAGTAGTCGTTGAGCATACGGAATCGACGGCTGTTCGTACGGTGTTGGTCTCTGTTTCATGTTTCTGAATTCGTTTCTCCCGTAAATCCGCCGTTCGCAAACCGCGTGCAATATATGGAGAAATTTATCTGAGCAGCGTAGTTTGCGCATAAGGAAAGATAACCAGTCGACGTTTTAATAGGCGTTTAAGCTATTAAAAATATATTAGCGTGGCTTCGGGCTGGAAAAAGCGACTTTTGCCAGTCAACGTCGTGACTATAGTCACTGAATACTGTTAGACCCTGTCACGGATTTGTTTGGGGATCTGGCATAAAGTAACAATATGGCAGCCACTATCGACAAACAAAAGACGAACAACCACATACAGATATAAGATTTCGCGCCAATGTCCGTATGGCTATGCTGTTCCCAGCAGCGGCCTGCGGCCGGGCAACAAAAACAAACAAGAAAGCGCCTCAAAAATTGCAGACTGTAGAGCAATTATGAACGCGCTTTTTTTTTGTGCTTTAAAAATAGTTTATTGAATTCGAGACCACCGGAGAAGTACTACACATGGCTAAAATTATTAATTTTTCGCTAAGCAATGCAATTTTTACTACAGAGTTAATTTTATCGCGCAAGCGAAAACCGTGGATGCAAATATCGTCTTCATTTCTCAAATACGTTGTTTTCTTATCGGCAATCAGCATATTGACGGCGTGTATTACAGGCACTGAAAGTGGTAGCAGCGATACCGATGTAGCCACGACACAACAGCCTGCCGGCGATGGCGACCAGGGTGGCGACACCTTAGCTGAGGACAGCGTACACAAGGGCAGCGTCGGTGACGGACCGGTGACGCAGGCGACTATTTCCGTTTTAGATGCTGGAAATAATACCGTAGCAACTACGGAAAGCGACAGTACTGCCAATTATATTGTGATGGTGCCCGTGCATGCGGTCTATCCAGTCACTATCGTCTCCTCGGGTGGACAGGACGTGGTGACGGGTAACGTGCCCGGCTTTTCCTTGGAATCTGTGGCTCTGGATCCTTCCGTTGTAACCACGAATATCAATCCATTTTCCACGCTAGTATCGAAAATGGCGCAACGTATGGATGGTGGTTTGACCGCTGGTAATCTTGGAACCGCTTCACGCTATGTGCTGTCTGCTTTAAGTTTCGGTTTGGA
>JAHECY010000120.1 GCA_024641505.1 Gammaproteobacteria bacterium | reverse complement strand
GTCTTATTTTGTCGGGTTCGGCACCTCTCCCGTGCGCAGTCTCGATATCAACATGGAATATGCCTACTGGGATCAGGGGGGGCTGTTGACGTCGGATACCATCAAGGGCGTGGTGGAGTATATTTCGCCGACCTTCTCGGTGGCGGTGTTACCGGAGATCCGCTACATTTCCATGGAATCCGATGCCAGTGCCAGCCGGGTCGGCATACGCAATCCCAGTGTGGGTTTTCAGGGGAAGTTGTTTGCCATGCGCGAGCTTTCCTTTGAGTTCAGTCAGTACATGTACCGTTACTCCAGCGATACCGACTTGCTCCAGCAGTATCCGCGGCGTTCCACTACTACTTCCCATGCCAACGATCAGTTTGACAAGCGGCGCACCGTGTTGGCCGCGTCCTACAGATTTCCGGAATGGAAAGTCAGTCTGGAGTGGCTCGAAGGCGTTACCGCCACCGACGAAAGCATCTACAACACACTGTCAACGGTACTGCTCTGGGATCTCAATCGCGCCTGGGGTGTGCAGTTTCGCCTGGGTGAGACCAATTATCGGTCCCAGGCCCAGGAGCCGGCGACCTACGGCAATTTCGGATTCAACTACCGCTGGTAATGCCGGCCATTGTGGCAAACCGTCCCGCACGTCACTCGACAATTCTGTTTATCTCGCCACGGCACAATAGACAAACGTGAAGTCACGATACCGATTCGTCGGTAAAATTTTGCGCGCTTTGCGCCGAGCCGAGATTGATCATTGTTACTGCGCCAGTACCGGTTTCAGAAAACTCCCGGTATATGAGGTGGCATGATTGGCGACGGATTCCGGGTCGCCCACTGTCACCACCTGGCCGCCTTTGTCGCCACCCTCGGGTCCCATGTCGATAAGCCAGTCAGCGGTTTTGATGACATCCAGATTGTGTTCGATAATGACAATGGTGTTGCCATGATCCCGCAAGCGGTACAGCACCGCCAGTAACTGCTCGATATCATGGAAGTGCAGGCCGGTGGTAGGTTCGTCAAGGATGTAAAGCGTTTTACCGGTGTCCCGTTTCGACAATTCCCGTGACAATTTTACCCGTTGCGCTTCGCCTCCCGACAGCGTGGTGGCGCTCTGGCCCAGACGAATATAACTCAGACCCACATCGATCAGGGTTTGCAACTTGCGCGCTACCGCGGGGATGGCATCGAAGAATTTACGCGCGTCTTCCACGGTCATATCCAGCACTTCGTGGATATTTTTTCCCTTGTAGCGAATGTCGAGGGTTTCCCGATTATAGCGTTTGCTTTTGCACACATCGCAGGGCACGTAGACATCCGGCAGGAAATGCATTTCCACCTTGATCATGCCGTCACCCTGACAGGCTTCACAGCGACCGCCTTTGACATTGAAGCTGAAGCGGCCCGGATTATAGCCCCGCGCCCGTGCTTCCTGGGTGCCGGCGAACAAGTCCCGAATCGGCGTGAACAAGCCGGTATAGGTGGCGGGATTGGAACGCGGCGTGCGCCCGATCGGGCTCTGGTCGATATTCACCACGCTGTCCAGCTGTTCCAGACCGGTAATCGCAGCATGGGGCGCCGGATCTTCCGCAGCCCGATTCAGCTCCCGGTGCGCAATACGGTAGAGCGTGTCGTTGATCAACGTGGATTTTCCGGAACCGGAAACGCCGGTGACCACGGTCATCAATCCCACGGGGATCGATACGCTGACGTTCTTGAGATTGTTGCCGCTGGCGCCCGTCAGCACCAGGGATTTATCCGCCACCGGCGGCGTGCGCGTGGTGGGAATGGCGATACGCCGCCGGTGTGACAGGTAGTGGCCCGTGAGCGATTGCGTATTGTCCGCGACTTGCTGTGGTGTGCCCTGGGCGATGATGCGGCCACCGTGAACGCCGGCGCCCGGGCCGATATCGACCACATGATCGGCGCAACGGATGGCGTCTTCGTCGTGTTCCACCACGATCACCGTATTGCCGAGGTCGCGCAGGTAAATCAGCGTGTTGATGAGCCGCTGGTTATCACGCTGGTGCAGGCCGATGGAAGGTTCATCCAGCACATACATCACGCCCACCAGACCGGAGCCGATCTGGCTGGCCAGGCGGATGCGCTGTGCTTCACCGCCGGACAGGGTATCGGCTTTGCGATCCAGGGATAAATAGTCCAAGCCCACGTTGACCAGAAAACTCAGTCGTTCCTGGATTTCCTTGACGATTTTCACGGCGATTTCACCGCGCCAGCCCGGTAACTGCAGGTGACCGAAAAACGCGTGCGCGGCGCCGATGGGCATGCAGGTGATGCTGGGCAGCGTATAGTCGTCCACATAGACGTGACGCGCGCCCTTGTTCAGGCGCGTACCCGCGCATTCGGGGCAGGGACGGGTGTTGAGGTACTTGGCCAGATCTTCACGTACCACGTTGGATTCGGTTTCCCGGTAACGCCGTTCCATGTTGGGGATAATGCCTTCGAACGGATGCTCGCGCGTGGTTTTGCGCTTGCCGTCACCCAGGTAAGTGAATTTGATCATCTCCTCGCCGCTGCCGTGGAGCACGATCTGGCGAATGTTTTCCGGCAGGTCCTCGAACGGTGTTTCCAGGTCAAATTTGTAATGCTTGGCCAGGGACGTGAGCATCTGAAAATAATAGGCATTGCGCCGGTCCCAGCCGCGCACCGCGCCTCCGGGCAGGCTCAGTTGCGGATTGGGGGCCACCCGTACCGGATCAAAAAACTGGTTCACGCCCAGGCCGTCGCAACTGGGGCAGGCGCCGGCCGGGTTATTAAAGGAAAATAAGCGGGGTTCCAGTTCCCGGATGCTATAACCGCAGTGTGGACAGGCGAATTTGGCGGAGAATAATTGATCCGGGGCGGCGGCGTCATCCATCGGTGTCACCAGCGCCTGGCCATCGGCCATGGCGAGCGCGGTTTCAAACGACTCCGCCAGGCGCTGCGCCATGTCTTCCCTGACCTTGAAGCGGTCGATGACGACATCGATGTCATGTTTTTTATACATGTCCAGGGCCGGCGCGTCATCCAGCTCCACCACGGTGCCGTCGATGCGCGCACGCAGAAATCCCTGGGCGCGCAGACTGTTGATGGTGTTGGCATGTTCGCCTTTTTTGCCGCGGATGACCGGCGCCAGCAGCATCAGCCGGGTGTTTTCCGTTTGACTCAGCACTTGGTCGACCATCTGGCTGACCGTTTGGGCGTCGAGCGTGACATCGTGATCCGGACAGCGGGGTCGGCCGGCGCGGGCAAACAACAAACGCAGGTAATCGTAGATTTCCGTGATGGTGCCCACGGTGGAGCGCGGATTGTGCGAGGTGGATTTTTGCTCGATGGAAATTGCCGGCGACAGCCCTTCGATGTGGTCCACATCCGGTTTCTCCATGACCGACAGAAATTGCCGCGCATAGCTGGACAGTGATTCCACATAACGCCGCTGGCCTTCCGCATAAATCGTATCGAATGCCAGGGAAGACTTACCGGAGCCGGATAAGCCTGTGAAAACAATGAGTTTATCCCGGGGGAGCTCAAGGTCAATGTTCTGCAGATTGTGGGTGCGCGCACCCCGAATGACGATCTTCTCCATGCTTGATTCCGCCGGCTGGACAAACTGTGTAATATACGGCGTTTTGACGGTCCGGCGCAAAAGGGAAGCTGTCTTGGGTAAAAAATCTCCGCACCCCCATGAAAGGATGAGTCCGCTGGAACTGCGAGCCGCGCGTTCCCTGGCCTCGATTTATGCCCTGCGCATGTTGGGCTTATTTCTCATTCTGCCGGTATTCTCCCTGTACGCGCAAACCCTGCCGGACAGCACGCCGGTGCTGATCGGTATCGCCATCGGCATGTATGGTCTCACCCAGGCAATACTGCAAATTCCCTTCGGTACGTTATCGGACCGGATCGGCCGCAAACCGGTGATCATTGGCGGTATGCTGATATTCGCCCTGGGCAGTGTCGTAGCTGCGGAAGCGAGCAGTCTGCTGGGCGTGATCCTCGGACGGGCATTGCAGGGCAGTGGCGCGGTAGCCGCGGTGTTGATGGCGACCACGGCGGACCTTACCCGGGAAGATCACCGCCTCAAAGCCATGGCCATCATCGGCATGACCATCGGCATGTCCTTTGCGGTGTCCATGGTGCTGGGGCCGGTGCTTAATGCGTTTGTGGGGGTGCCGGGAATTTTCTGGACCACAGCGTTGCTCGCGTTGTGCGGCATTGGGCTGACCATCTTTTGGGTGCCGACGCCGGATACGTCACGCACCCATCGCGATACGTTGCCGGTACCCGCGTTGCTGATGAGCGTGATCCGGGACACGCAATTGCTGCGTCTGGATTTCGGTATCCTGTGTCTGCACATGACACTGACCGCCACCTTTGTGGCCTTGCCCCTGGTGCTGCGTGATCAGGCGATGCTTCCCGCCGGTGAGCACTGGATGATCTATTTGCCGGTGATGGTGCTGGCGATTGCCGCCATGATCCCATTTGTTATCCTCGCGGAAAATAAGCGTAAAATGAAGCAGGTATTTATGGGGGCGGTATTCATGGTGGCGGTCTGCGAGCTGTCGTTGATCTGGCTATCCCATTGGGTGTTTTCGACATTTTTGGTTCTGGTGGTATTTTTCGCCGCATTTAATATTTTGGAAGCTTCGTTACCTTCGCTGGTGGCGAAACAATCGCCACCGGACCGTAAGGGAACCGCCATGGGAGTTTATTCAAGCGCGCAATTTTTCGGCGCTTTCCTGGGTGGATTCACCGGGGGTTGGATGTATCATGTAGCGGGTGCTACCGGAGTATTCGCTTTTTGCGCCGCCAGTTGCGGCGTCTGGTTTCTGGTGGCGGTTTCCATGCAGAGTCCGCGCTACTTGAGCAGTTTCATGATTAATGTGGGCGTGGTGGAAGCGGCGCGCATACCGGAGATGGTAGTGCAGCTGACCCAGGTCACCGGTGTCGCGGAAGCGATTCTGGTGCCCGGAGACGATGTCGCTTATTTGAAAGTTGATTTACATGCCCTGGACAGGGAAGCGCTGGGTAAGTTCGCGGTCAATATCGCGTAGTGCCGGTGCGGTCCGGGTGTTAACGAACATGACGAGGAGATCAATATGGCAAGAGGTGTGAACAAAGTTATTCTGATCGGCAATCTGGGTGGCGATCCGGAAGTGCGCTACATGCCTAGCGGCGGTGCCGTGGCCAATATCAATATCGCCACATCCGAGTCCTGGAAGGACAAGAGTACCGGCGAAAAACAGGAACGCACCGAGTGGCACAAAGTGGTGCTCTACGGACGCTTGGGCGAAATCGCCGGCGAATACCTGAAAAAAGGCGCAAAAGTTTATATCGAAGGTCGCATTCAAACCCGCAAGTGGCAGGACAAGGATGGCCAGGACCGGTATACCACCGAAATCATCGGCAACGAGATGCAGATGCTCGACAGCCGCGGTGGCGCGGGTAACTTCGTGCCGGACATGGGCGGCAGCCATGCGTCCAGTCCGTCAAATCAGTACGGCGGTCAGCCCAGCCAGCAGCGTTCGCAGCCGGCGCCGGCGGGTATCGATGACTTTGATGATGATATTCCATTCTAAGTAGGGTGCGTATTACGCACCAAATTTTTTTAAAATTGGAACGAAGCAATTAAACGAAGCAATTAAACGAAACAATGAAAGGGTGCGTATCACGCACCCTTTTTTATGCTGCAAGCTGTGCACTTTTTAGCGGTGCCGTACAGGTGTTTGCTGATGCGTGATACGCGTTTGCTGATGCATGCCGCCCGGCGTTCGTAGGGCGCGTATTACGCACCGTGGTTTTTTCTTGGGGAGAGTGCTTCGTTTAAGGTTAACAGCCGGTGCGTAATACGCACCCTTACGGGCACGATCAAGGGCTGGCGCGGATACGCGCACCCCGTCAGTTCAATATCTTCTCCAGAGCCGAAGAGCGTTTCAGCAGTTCCGCGGCTTCATGAAAGTCGTTGTATTGGGCAATCTGGTGCGCGGTTTCCCCGTGTACATCCTTGAGTGAGGGATTGGCACCGTTTTCCAGCAGCAGCTTGACGATGTCGATATGATTTTTCTCGGCGGCTTCCATCAGCGGTGTCAGGCCCAGTGTGTTCTGGTCATTCACGTCGGCACTGGCCCCCAGCAGCATCTTCACCAATTTGGCGTGGCCCCGGGCCACGGCGATGTGCAGGGGGGTGTTTTTCTGTTTGCTGCGCGCGGTCACCTTGGCGCCGTAGGATATCAGTGAGTCGACGGCGGTGACGTGACCTCCGGTTACCGCCGCCATCAATGGGGTCTGGCCCCGATTGTCTTTCAGGTCGATATCGGCTTTGCCGCTGATCAATAAGCGCAGGGTATTGTCGTCGCCAATGGCAGCCGCATACCACAGGGCGGAAGCGCCATACTGGTCCTGGGCATTGACTTCGGCATTGGCGTTGAGCAGTGAGCGCACGGTAGGGGTATGCCCTTCCAGCGCCGCCAGGATCAGGGCGGTACGCTGATGCGTCTCTTTCTGATTCACATTGACGCCGGCCGCCATCAGCATGGTAATCACGTCCTGGCGGTTTTCCACGCAGGACCAAAGCAACGGTGTCATGCCCTGATTATCCGCAGTGTCGGGATCCGCTTTATTCTTCAACAGGATTTCCACGGTATTGGCAAAACCATTTTGCGCCGCGAATGACAGGGCGGTGCGGCCATTGCGGTCGGTGACATGATGCTTCGCTCCGGCTTTGAGCAGAATTCGCACGATCGGGTTATGACCTTTCCAGGCGGCGTACATCAGGGCCGTGCGTCCATCTTCATCCTTGTCGTCGACATGGGCGCCCTTGGCGAGCAGATTGCTGGTTTCCTGCACAAAACCCAGCCAGGACGCGATCATGAGTTTACTCCACTTGTAGTAAGGCGGATTTGTGTCGGCGGCACCGGATTTGGGGGGAGTGCTCTCGGTGACAGCGGTTTCCGCCGCCGAAACATTACCGGGCACTGCCATGAGCCCGGGTATTATCATGATTAATAATATAAACCCCTGAATGTATTTATTATTAGTGGCGAACTGCATATAACTGACACTTCCTTCCTAGGGATAGGCTTTGGATTATAGGATAAAATATTGTCATAATAACGGCAAAACGCCGTATAGTACTGCAAATTTTCTCGGTAACAGCCTTTGGTTAATACGCGTAGGGCGGATTAGGCTGTGAATACAAGGGGTTAAATTATGACCGGATGCTGCCATCGGACTTCGCGCGCAATTTCAGCGGTATTGGGAGTCATGCTGTTGGGGTGCTGCGTGTCAGTGTCCGCGGAATCTTTACAGAAAGCCGTTGAAGCCTTCGATTTCGAAGAGTATGGGAATGCGGCGCAGTGGTTGGTGCCCTGGGCGGAAAAGGGTGAGATGGAAGCCCAGTATCGCCTCGGTATCATGCTGGAAGAAGGGCGGGGCATGCCGCGGAACATCGATGAGGCTGTCGACTGGTACCAAAAGGCGGCTCGCGCCGGTCACGTAGGCGCCCGGAAGCGGTTGAAAAAACTACAAAAATCCGCCATTGCGGAAGAGGGTCAGGAATCGGTGGCCTTTGACTGGTATCAGGAAAAGGCCAATAAGGGCGATGTGAATGCCCAGTATCAATTGGGATATATGTACGAAACGGGTTGGAGTACGCCCAAGGACGAAACCAAAGCGGCTTATTGGTATGAAATCGCCGCCAGCGATGATTCCACGCTGGCGCAATTACGTCTGGGCCTGATGTCGATCACCGGTGCAGGAGTAGCGCCCAGTGATATTCAAGGCAGTCGCTGGTTGCGGGCGGCGGCACGGCAGAAAAATATATTGGCCGCTATTTTGGTGCAGAAAGTACTCGATGCTCCCGCCAATATCATGGTGGACACCGGCAAGATCATGGCCCGGGTACGCGAGCTTTCCCAGAAGAATGAAGCCGCCGCCATCTCCTATGTTACCCAGGCGGTCAGCGCGGCGCAGTTAAAATTCGATAAGGAAGAACAGGAGCGGCGCGCGCAGGCGGCGAAAAGTCAGGTGATCACCTCCGCGACGGAACAATCCTCGAAGGAAGACGATCCCCGGTACGGTTTGGATGCCCAAGGGCGTAAAACCCTGGCCTGGTATCGGCGGCATGCGGATCGTGGCGATATCGGCGCTCAGGTGGAAATGGCGCGCCGCTTTATGTATGGCGAACAGATGGATCTCGATATACCGCAAGCACTGGGTTGGTACCAGACTGCTGCGGCACAAGAGCATGTCGAAGCCCAGTATCTCCTCGGCATGTTCGATTTGTACGGCATCGGTACCGATCAAAATTCGGAGGCAGGTCAGCAAATGTTGGCGCGAGCCGCGGTGGTTGGTCACGCCGAGGCCAATGAAGCATTGGCCAGACTTGATGAGCAAGGTAAACCCCTGACCGATGAATCCATTGCCGTGTGGTGGCTGAAGCAAATCGCCACTCACGATCCCGTGGCCCAATGGCAGCTCGGACAACTGTATGAACGAGGACGGGGCGTGGCGCAAAATTCAGTGGCGGCGACCCAGTGGCTGGCGATGGCGGACAACAATGCCGCCCAGCGTCGTCAGTTTGCCAATCCACCGGTGCCACCGGTGGTACCGGTCACCCAGCCGAAACTGAGTGTGCGTGCGCCGGAAGCATTGGCGGCGGCGGAACGAGACATCAAACCCCTGCTCGCCACCGGCAAGGAGCACTCAATATCGGAACCGGTAGCAATGGCGCCCGCGGCGCGGTCTGAAACGCCCGCCGTCGAGGCAAACGGCTTGGTGGTTTGGAGCGGCAGGGGCGAAGACTCCGGCACCGGGGCTGATCCGTCACCGGCATCAACTGCATCCGAGGAGGCGCCGACGCGTCCTTCGCGCGCGCCTGCCTGGTTTGGAAAAATAGAGTCAAATTACTCTAAACAAGACTTGGAAGAAACCATACCCACCGGGGGTTCACCCCTGGATGAACCGGGGCCGCTCGGTACCAGCACGATGGCGAACGTTGGCCAGCATATATTGCAGTTGCTGGAGTTGGATAAATTCAAGGCGAACTGGATGTGGCTGCTTGGGTTGGGGATCGTGCTGGTGGCGATACCGTTTTTCCTGCGTTCCCCGACGTCCCGCCGTCCGATGCACGACCAATCCCAATCCCAACCCCCATCCCTGGACGGTCATCAGATGGGTTGAACTCAATGGCTTGAACCAGAGAGTTTGTGAACCAGAGGGTGCGAGCGGGGCGAATCGTCAGGCGGTACCGTATTTGGTCTCGACTTCGATGCCCACCCGTTTCAGCAACGGCGTGGGCAGGACGCCGCCGGCGCAAACGATAACTGAATTGTTCTCCATTTCCAGCAGTTCACCCTTGTGATCCACTGACACGCTGTCATCCCGGATTTCTTTCACACTGGATTCCATCAATACCCGCAGACGGCCCGCCAGCTCCAAATTCTTGATGCGATCGAGATTCTTGGGCGCGGCACGGGAAAATTTCGGGCTGCGGTAAGACAATGTTACGGTGGTATCCGGTTCGTCGGCGATACTGGCGGCAGCTTCCAGGGCGCTGTTGCCGCCTCCCACTACCAGTACGTGTTGACCGCGATATTGTTCCGGATCACTCAAGCTGTACAGCACCTTGCGCTGCTCTTCACCGGGGACATCCAGTTTACGGGGGGTGCCGCGGCGTCCAATGCACAGCAGGATATTGCGGGTGAGATACCGGCGTTTGTTGGTTTCCACCACGTATCCGTCGGGATGCTTGGTGATATTCTCCATGCGTTCCTGATATTGGATTTTCAGGTTGGTTTTGGCGGTGACATCGGTCCACAAATTGATGAGTGCTTCCTTGCTGGTTTCCCGGAAATTTACCCGGCCGTAAATGGGCAGTTCCACCGGCGAGGTCATGATGATTTTACCCCGGGGGTAATGGGCCACGGTGCCCCCCAGGGTATCCTGCTCGATCGTGATAAAGCGCAGACGTTTCTGCAATGCCGCCAGCGATGAGGAAATGCCGGCGGGGCCTGCGCCCACGATGACCACATCGAGGGCCGGACCCTGGCCAATACCGGGTCGTTTGATAATGGCGTCAATGGCTTGACGACCTTGGTTGGTGGCATTGCGAATCAGTCCCATGCCCCCCAATTCCCCCGCAATGAAAATGCCGGGAATATTAGACTCGAATTCCGGGGTCAGGATGGGAATATCCACGCCCCGTTTCGCCGTGCCAAAAACCAGCGCGATGGCATTTTGCGGGCAGGCCGCGCGGCAGGCGCCATGGCCGATGCAGGCGGCGGAGTTGATCAACATCGCTTTGTCGTTGACGATGCCAAGCACGTCCCCTTCCGGACAGGCCGTCACGCAGGTGCCACAACCCAGGCATTTATTGAAATCGACGACCGGGTGCAAGGACACCGGTTCAGCAATTCCGGCGGCCTCGATGGCGCGCAATACGGCCAGATTTTTTTCCTGAGCCTTGGCTTTGATTCTCTTGAATGTGGTCCACGCAATCAATAACGGGATGAAATACGCGAGTAATTTCGGCGCGTCATCGACACCGTTGATCGAAATGACATAGAAAATATCTTTCAAATATTGGACTAGATTTTCCATGAAGCTTACCTGACTTATACCCCAATGCTCTCTGTTGTTGCGGCGTGGCAGTGTTGTTACATGCCGTCGAGAGTTATTTATCAGCCATAGGACGGCTGCTTATTGTCTGCACTTCTCGATGTGAGCAAGTGGTTCCCCAAACTGTCATCCCCGTGACGGTGTTGATCAAGCATGTCAGACAACACCCTCTGGACAATGGCCAGATGTACGTGGAATTTTATCATACAGAGCTTTTATTGCGGATGGTGAGAACTTTATTGTTTTACATCGTATTATGTATGGAAATGTCATGGGG